>DAOUVF010000047.1 GCA_030667765.1 Bacteroides sp. | reverse complement strand
CGCGGATGGCTGATCAACATTCTGAACCAGCTTTCTGCCAAGATGCGTGATGGTCCAGAACAGAAAGAGGATAGTAAAGCTGCTGGCCAGTGCAGATAGTGCATTGATCATTTTTGCAGCGGTTTCGGGACCGGAGGCAAAAATGGAGAAAAACCGTGCCAGGATCATAAACAGGGGGGCTCCCGGAGGGTGAGTTACTTCCAGTTTATAGGCAGTTGCAATGAACTCCCCACAATCCCACAGGCTTGTGGTGGGTTCAATTGTCAATAAATATACGATTGTTGCGACCAGGAAGGTAAACCAGCCGGTTATATTATTCCAGAATTGAAATGTTTTCACCAGTAAACTTTTTATATTGAGAGGGTCAAATAATAACTTTGGCGAATTTAATGTTTTTTTGTCATACCGGGAATTTATATTTTTCGGCAATTTGTATGGGACGGTCAGGTACGGTAACATTAAGACTCTTTTACTCCGGAATACTGTTTTTTATGGTATTGTCGGGCCATGCCCAGTTCTATAACCAGGTAGAAGATCCGGGATACCTGAAATGGCGGCAGATCCGCACCGGTCATTTCAGGGTTATTTACCCCGAAAGCTTCGATCATGAAGCACAACGGCTTACCAATATCCTGGAATATTATTATGAGCCCAATGCCGGATACCTGGATCATAAGCCTGCACAAATACCCGTGATACTACATACCCATTCGGTACGTTCCAATGGATTTGTATCATGGGCTCCCAAACGGATAGAGCTGGTCACTACGCCTTCCCCCCACCTGTACCCGCATGATTACCTTGAACAACTGGCCCTTCATGAGTTCAGACATGTCGTGCAGATCGATAAATTGAGACAGGGATTCACCAAAGGGCTCTCATATATTACCGGGGAAATGGGGATAGGGGCTGTAGCCGGCATGATGCCGTTCTGGTACCTGGAAGGAGATGCAGTAGATGCTGAAACACGATTGTCACGAGCCGGCCGGGGCAGGCAGCCATCTTTTGAAATGGAAATTAAAGCGATACTGGCAGAGGTACCCGGACTTTACTCTTATGAAAAAGCCACAATGGGCTCATACAGGGATTATGTCCCCAATCATTACAAATATGGTTATCAGATGGTTGCCCATGCAAGGAATAAATACCAGAAAGATTTCTGGGGGAAGATGGTTGATTATACAGCAAGGAATCCCTATACCATATATCCTTTTTATTTCGGCCTGAAAAAATATGCAGGCTCTTCTAAAGTGGGACTGTACCAGGAGACTTTTGACACACTCAGATCCCACTGGGCATACCGCGACAGTTTGCGCAGCCTGACAGAGTCAAAACAGTTGAATCAACGGAATTCAAAGCATTTTACCGCTTACCGCTTTCCAGGGTATGTGAATGACAGCCTTGTGTTTGCCGAAAAATCCGGTATTGACCAGATCAATGAATTTGTGGTGATTGACCGGGAAGGGAATGAAAAGCGCATACACAGGCCGGGATTTTATAATCCCGCCAATATCTCAGTTGGGCATGGGAAGGTTGTGTGGACAGAGATCATCCCTGATGTCCGCTGGGCGAGGAGTAACTTTTCCATCATCAAGGTATTTGATATGAAGACCGGGGCAGAGAAAATGCTGACCTCGAAAAGCCGGTATTTTGCACCCGACCTCTCACCGGATGCGAAAATGGTGGTTGCTATTGAAACTGATATGCAAAATCATTACTTCCTGGTAGTCATAGGTGAAAAAAATGGAGAAGTACTTCACAGGATCCCTTCTCCCGGGAATAACTACTTACAATTCCCTGTATGGTCTGTGGATCAAAAGGGTATATATATGACGGCCCTGGGAACAAGCGGGAAGAAAATCATGCATTATGACCTGTCAGGATCAGCCTGGAAAACCCTTTTTGATGCCGGATCAAAAGATATTGCGGAACTGTATGCCGGAGAAGATTATTTACTTTTTCGGGGAACCTTCTCGGGGATTGATAATATTTATGCCCTGGACCTGAAAACCAATGAATGTCAGCGTGTTACATCATCCCGATTTGGAGCTTTTATGCCCGGACTTTCCACGAATGGGAACAGGTTAATTTATTCAGACTACACTTCGCAGGGTTTTAATGTAGTGGAATCAGCCTTTGATCCCGGCAGGTTTGTTCCACTGGGTGAGGTTATTGATGATGGTGAACAGCTTAACCTACCCTCGGCGGAAGAGGAAGTAAATGTGCCTGAACCATCAAAGCAAATACAGGAAAATTTCGAATCCAGACCTTACAGGAAATTTACCAACCTGTTCAATTTTCACAGCTGGATACCCCTGTATTTTGACATTGATGACCCGAGCATTGAAGAAATTCCTGTATCCCCGGGCGTGATGGTTTTCTCCCAGAACAGGCTGAGTACTGCGACCACAACCCTTGGATATGAATACAGGGACAGAGACCATTTTATTCATGCGGCTTTTACCTATACAGGGTGGTACCCGGTTTTTAAACTTTCCTATGATTTCGGTGGGACTCCCTTTGTAGGTTCCCCTCCCAGCGGAGTGGAGAAGCCGTCCACTGTCAGCACTGATATGAGCCTGAATCTTGAAGTTTCCCTGCCACTGGACCTGACTACGAGCAAGTGGGTAACGGGAATGCGCCCTTCTGTGGAATCTCGATATAGCAGGGCATACTTTTATTACGATTCACAGAATGCCTATAAAAGCGGGATGACCTTCCTGGATTACCGGCTATATGCATATAATTACCTTAAGAAAGCATACAGGGATATACTGCCAAGGGCCGGACAGGTGTTTGATGTCCGTTATGTGAATACACCTTTTGATGACGAGCAGCTTGGGTCGACATTGGCAGGGACAGCGGTGTTTTATTTTCCGGGCCTGTTCAGGCACCAGACCCTGAAAATCCTTGTTGCGGCACAAAAACAAAAGCCGGGAATATTCCTGATGGGAAACCTGGTCAGCATGCCGCGGGGGATTGAAAACCATACTGCTGTGGGACTCCGGAAAATAAGCTTTGATTATGTCTTTCCAATGTTTTACCCTGATTGGAACATATGGCGGGCTGCGTATTTCAAACGGTTCAGGGGAGCTGTTTTCTATGACCATGCATGGGGACAGGATGTGTACATACGGCACAACGAAGATGGTCCGGTTGACCAGGATTTCCAATCCCTCGGCCTTGAATTAACAACAGATGTTCACCTGGCCCAGTTCCTTTTTCCGTTTAATATTGGGGGGAGAGTGATCTACCTGCCTGACACCCGGGATACCAGGACGGAATTCATTTTTTCCATTGACCTCAACCAGTTTTAGAAAGAAGACCTATTCTTAATCGCCGCTGGTAAAATCATGCGTCACGGTAAAATAACCCGGATAATTAATTTCCATGGCACCAACCAGGATGGTTGGTTTTACTTTAATACTTACTCTGGTGGGACGGTTTCCGGCATCGGCCAGGTTCAGCCCGAAATTCACCAATGCCTGCCTGGAATCTTTCTTCAGTATATCTATCAAATCGGTATTGAGTCTCAAAGGGATGGTTGTGATACCACCATTGGCAGGGATCTCGATTCGCCTGTCGAGTTGACCCCGGGCTACTTCCACATCATCAATAAAGGCTAAATATTCCAGACCGTTCAGGGCGGCCATGGCTGGATTGGGATTCCGGACTTCTACATTCAGGGTAAAGGACAGCGGCAGATCCCCTCTCAGGAAGGATGAGCTGATAATACCCATATCAACAAAATTCAAATCGGTGAAACTACGGATCTGGCTGATATCTACCCCTGCAATTTCAGGATCTTCGAGGGTGGTCACCCGGAATTCACATTTCCCCAAGGTAGTTATCTCCTTGAGAAAATTACAGGAATTTTCAGATATGGCGCCCAATAATATCATTGGGATAAAAATGGATATGCGGGAGATATTCTTTATCATCATAAGCTTTGGTTATTGCAGACTAGAATTGATGTTTTACTCGTTCAATAATTGCTAAAATAAGTAAAGATTTACTATTATTGATTGCCCTAAATGGCGGCAATGAAATTTAACAACTCGGCTTTTCGGGAAAAAATGCAGGAATGGATGCAGGAAAATGCCACTGGCATACTCGGGACCATTGCTTTCCACATGGTCCTGGCTGTCATTTTCCTGATCATTAAGATCTCATCCGAAAAGTCATATCTCGACAGCATCATATTGTTTGATATCGAAGAAGAATTTGTAAACGAACAGATCGAAGAAATTATGCCTGATCCGGAATTTGACCAGCGGCTGGCCGATTATCTTGAGCAGGCAAGTTCAAATGTCCCCGTTAACCTGGCCCGGAATGTGGAGGAGGAGATCAGCACAGAGAAGTATGTCCAGGAACTGGAGCAGGAAATGAATGAAAACCGACCGGAATCCTGGGAGGAAATGCAGGCAAGGTTAAAGGAGCTTGAAGAGATTTCACAGGAAGAGCTGATCATGGAAGCAGAAGAGGATGTCCCCCCGCAGGAAAGGGAACCCTACACCGGACCTACAAATATCTATTATTCACTGGAAAACCGTTACCATCTGCGCCTGCCCGTACCTGTATATAAATGTGAGGGATCAGGATTGATGGAGGTCATAATTGTGGTGGATCAGAAGGGAAGGGTTGTCCATGCAGAAGTAGACCAGCCGGGTGCCGGTACAAATGAGATATGCCTGGCGGAAGCAGCAAAAAAAGCTGCCCTCAGGACCCGGTTTAATGCAAATTACAAGGCTGACAACAGGCAGGTGGGAACCATAACTTACCATTTTATATCGCAGTAATCAGTAGATCTTTTTCACTGTGCTGATGATCTCCTTATGGTCTATGTCATTCATACAACGGAAATGCCCCTTGGGACATTTCTTTTTGCCAATCTTTGTGCAGGGCCTGCAGGGAAGTCCCACAACCTCGAATATCTTCGATGCCCTGTCCGCCAAATAAGGATACATACCGAATTCAGGGATGGTATGGCCCCAGACCGACAGGATCTTTTTATGGAAAGCAGCTGCAATATGCATCATTCCGGTATCAGGCGTTATTACCACCCGGCTTTGCCTGATCAGGGAAGCAGACTGGTTGATATTGTACTTGCCACAGGTATTCAGGACCTGATCACCCGTCTGTTTATCTATCTCCCTGCCCATCACCCTTTCCCGTTTGCCTCCCAGCAGGATGACCGGCAGGTCAAGTTCCCTGCATATATTTATCATCTTCTCGCCAGGCATCTGTTTGGTCCCGTGCATAGCACCGACTACAAGTGTAATGTATCCGGACCGGAATGATTCGGGAAGGCTGGAGAGTGCGACCTCGTCTTCCGGAGGGATGAAATAATCCAGTCCTTTTCCATCATTTGTAACATCAAACAACCTGGTCGTTTCCATGTAACGGTCCACTATATGTTTCTCCGGAAGCCGGTTGACCTTAAACCGGATCATAAGGAATTTAGCCAGGTTGATCTTATCAACGGTAAATGACATGATCTTCAAAGAGGATCTGACCCTCAGGCTCCTGAAATTTCTGTGCAGGTCAAGGATATAATCGAATTGTTCCATTTTCAGGGACTGGAGCAGGGCATGCATGTTACCATCCAGGATATGGATTTTATCGATATACGGATTTACCCTGATCAGGGGAAGAAATTCCTTTTTGGTAAGAAAATGCACCTCTGCCTCCCCTACCTGTTCTTTCAGGCAGCGTAATACCGGTGTGGTAAGTACGATATCACCGATGGAACTAAAACGTATGACCAGGTATTTTACCAGACCTAAGGCTATTTATTGAGATTATTGATAAACATTAACAAAGCCAGCCAGTATTCATCTTTGGTTGGATTATCATCCCAGAGTGCACGTGCTCCATGGACTCCAAGGGTATCTGGTTGGAAAAGGGTGTAGTCGTCTTCAGAAAAGGCTGTAAGCATTTGTTTCACATAGGGTTGTTCACGTTTTGTCACGGCTACAAAAAGCGGTTTGGAGCAGGTTTTCAGGCTGTCTTCCAACCTGAGATCCTGTCCGAAGTATTCACCCGGACTAAAGGCTATAACGGCCTGGACCTTTGGATGGTTTAATCCCTCGAGTAAGGCCAGTGAAGCAGAATAAGAACTGCCAAGCAGGATCACTTCTTTGGGATTAAGATCATACGCATAATCAATCGCAGCCGACACATCTTCCATGGCATCCAGGAAGTTGACAGATTTTCCTGCTCCCCTTGCCCGGGAGGCTGTTTCATTATTGACATAATTGGCATTATCACCGGACCTCAGGTCAACAGCCAGGCAATTGTATCTGAGTTTCAGGAATTTTTCCGCAATGTCCCTGAATTCACCCCGGCTTGATCCAGCCTGGTGAAATAAAAGAATAAAGGGATATTCCTCGTTGATGAGGTATTTATCGGCGGTTATCTCAATACCGTCTTCCGAAGGAAAACTAACTTTTTCTTTGGTTCCCTGCAGCGATAACAGGGAGAGTAGCATTCCGGCAAATAATAATTTCATCATCAGGTGTTATGGTTGATGAAACAATATACAAAAAACAAGCCATTATAATGATTCCGCCAGGATGATGATCTCGTTCTTCTTGACCTCGATCACTCCTCCACCGATGGAAAATAATTCGGTATGATCCTTATCATCGATAATCTTCACTTCACCCTGCTCAAGTGTCGAAATAATAGGCGCATGGTTTTTCAGGACCTGGAAGGATCCTTTGCTGCCGGGCACCTGTACCAGTTTTACTTTCCCTTCGTATATCCTGGTATCCGGTGTGATTATCTGGAGGTTCATATGGCTATTATTCTGCAAGCATTTTGTCTCCTTTGGCCATGGCATCTTCAATGGTGCCGACCAGGTTGAAGGCCATCTCGGGATACTTGTCAACTTCCCCGTCCATGATCATATTGAATCCCTTGATGGTATCTTCTATGGAGACCATACATCCGGGAATACCGGTAAATTGCTCCGCTACATGGAATGGCTGGGACAGAAAGCGCTGAACCCTTCTTGCCCGGTGTACTACAAGCTTATCCTCATCAGACAATTCATCCATGCCAAGGATGGCAATAATATCCTGTAATTCTGTATAGCGCTGGAGCAACTCCTTTACGCGTTGAGAAGTATTGTAATGTTCATCACCTACTACATCAGATGAAAGGATCCTGGAGGTCGAATCAAGAGGGTCAACTGCCGGGTAAATTCCAAGCTCGGATATCTTCCTGCTGAGTACGGTAGTGGCATCCAGGTGTGTAAAGGTGGTTGCCGGAGCAGGGTCGGTCAGGTCGTCAGCCGGCACATAGATGGCCTGGACGGATGTAATGGAACCACGTTTTGTTGAGGTGATCCTTTCCTGCATGATCCCCATCTCGGTTGCCAGTGTGGGCTGGTATCCAACGGCGGACGGCATCCGGCCCAGGAGGGCAGATACTTCTGAACCTGCCTGGGTGAACCGGAAGATATTATCCACAAAGAAAAGGATATCCCTTCCCCCGCTTTGCTCATCGCCGTCACGAAATGATTCCGCAACTGTCAGTCCGGATAGTGCAACCGTGGCACGCGCCCCGGGAGGTTCATTCATCTGTCCGAAAACCAGTGTGGCCTGTGATTCAGCCAGCTCCTTTTTATCTACCTTACTGAGATCCCAGCCTCCGGCTTCCATACTTTCTTCGAATTCCTTGCCGTATCTAATAACGCCTGATTCAATCATCTCGCGAAGCAGGTCATTTCCTTCCCTGGTTCTTTCACCGACACCGGCAAATACAGAAAGCCCTGAATATTGCTTGGCAATATTATTGATCAGTTCCATGATGATGACCGTCTTTCCCACACCTGCGCCACCAAATAATCCAATTTTCCCCCCCTTGGAATACGGCTCAAGGAGATCGATCACTTTGATCCCTGTAAAAAAAACCTCTTTTTCAGTAGACAGCTCTTCAAATGTGGGTGGCTGGTTATGAATTTCATATCCTCCTTTTTTATCCAGTTTTTCCATCCCGTCAATGGCATCTCCGATCACGTTCAACAAGCGCCCTTTGATCTGATCGCCCACAGGCATCATGATGGCAGCTCCTGTGGCCTTCACTTCCATGCCTCTCTGCAAACCATCTGTAGAATCCATTGCGATGCTACGAATGGTATTTTCCCCGATATGTTGCTGGCATTCAATAATCAGGATGGAACCGTCGGGCCTTTTAATCTCAAGTGCATCATGAATTTGAGGGAGATCCTTCCCGTACTTTTCAAAACTGACATCCACGACCGGGCCAATTACCTGGACAATTTCTCCTTTTATTTGCGCCATTTAGATTAATATTGAAGTGTTGATTCAGAGAGCACAAAGTTAGCATTTTTGATTTAATGCATATGAAACATGTTTATGAAACAGCCGTATAAATTAATATTTTCTAATCAGACTAATAACCATTCTATGAAGAACAAGCAGAAACTTTTATTTGCAGCGATATTTCTGTTCTTTTCATCCCTTTCTTACAGTCAGTTTACTCATGTGGGGGTGGCTGCAGGATACGGAACAGAAATCAGGGAACCCGGATTCGGGGCGTATGGAATATTTTCCGTCAATGAAGAGATAAAGATCGTTCCAAACATCATGTATTACCTGCCACACAAAGTTACCACTGATGACGGGACGCAAAAGTTTAGCTGGTGGTCCATCAGCGTGGATGGAGATTACATCATAGTCAACCAGGGAATGGTTCGGGTTTATGGTATTATGGGATTGACTTTCATGAGCATTACCGGCGAACAGGATGAGGTCATCAACGGGCAGCCATTCGAGGATAAACTGACCATGCAGAAACTGGGACTCAATATCGGGGCCGGGATCAGGTTCCCCTTATCTGAATACATAGCCCCTTTCGCAGAGGTGAAATATACCCTGGGGGATGCGGCTGATTTTCAATTCCAGAATGTGCCGGTTTCCCAATTCAGCCTGGTAGCCGGGATTATGTTCAGGATCAATGAGACCAAACCCAGAGGCCAGCAGGAGGATTAGTACAATCATTAATACAAGTCAAACCATGACTAAAAGAACCACCAGACATTTCTTCCTTGCTTTTGTATTTTTAATCATGATCTCAACAGTCGCAGAGGCACAGTTTACAAGGGTTGGCGGGGGACTAACCTTCAGTCAGGGGATAGATAACACCACCTATAAAACCGGGAACCCGGGATTTAATGCCAGGGGCGTATTCGACCTTGCGGACCGTTTCTGGGCTGTGCCATCATTGACATTTTATGTGCCAAAGAGCAGAACGGGTACCGCAGGGGACAAACAAACAACATGGTTTTTCAGCTTTGATGGGGACGTCACCTTTACACTGGGGACTGAAAAAACGCTGTTGTTCTATGCACTTGCGGGTTTTAATATTACCAATTTGTACAGTGGATTCAAATCGGATAATCCGGAACTGGAAAGTTCCTATGAGGTTGTACCCGGACTGAATATCGGGACCGGCATTGAAATGATAGTAGCTGAGGATATCAATGCATTCACACAGATCAAATATGTGGTGGGGAAATACCAGCATCTGGTAATCTCTATCGGGGTACACTATTATATCAACGGACGGCGTTTTAGAAAATGGTAACAGAGATTTTTTATATCTTTAATACATTATTAATCTTACTCAAAATCAGATAAAATGGGTTTATTCGGGGCAATGCAGGCGACTTCACAAATCGAAGCAGAAGAAGCTGCACTCATCAAGGAATACAGTGATTTCCGCGCATATAAGAAGTCTGAGGAACTGAAGCGGGTTGAGGAACTCGACCGGCTTGTCAAATCCGGGGAGTTTACCAGTAAAGTCAGGGAAATCAAGGCCCGTAAGTTCAGGGATACTGAACAGTACAGAAAGGAGCAGGAATATTTGGCCCTGAAAAAATCGAAAGACATCAAGGGGTATTTAAAGCTTAAGGATTCCAGTGAGCTTTCAGAATATAAACAAGCGGGTAAATCGGCCGAATTGGAAAAATACAATGAACTGGATGCTTATATAAGGACCAGGGAATTTTTGGATGCAAGGCAGTCGGGCAAGAAGAAGTTTAAAAGTTCGGAGGCTTTTCAGAAGCAAAGGCAATACAAGGAGTTAAAGAAGTCCTCCATGCTGAGGAAATACTTTAAGCTCAAAACATCCCCGAAAATGAAGACCTATATCCAGGTCAAAGGATCCGACAGGCTCAAGAGGCTGGAAGAACTGAAACAATATGTCAATACTGATGAATTCAGGAAGGTAAAGGAATACATGGCCCTGAAACCCCAGCAAAAATATGAACAATCGGATGACTATAAGCTGGAGCAGGAATACCTGACACTGAAAAAATCAGAAAAACTGTTATGGTTCCGAAAGCTGCAGACGAAGAATGAATTCGACAAATTGAAGGAATGGGAACTGACCTTCGAAGATGATTTTACAGAAGGAACACTTGATACGAAAAAGTGGATGACGAATTATTACTGGGGAGAAACCCTGCTGAAAGACACTTATGCCCTGCCGGGGGATAAACATTTTTATACCGGGGGGAAGAATCTTGAAATTGCTGACAGCGTATTGAAAATCATCACCCGTAAGGAAATAACCACCGGGAAGGTCTGGAATCCACTCCAGGGTTTTCTTACCCAGGATTTTGATTATACATCAGGACTCATATCGACCGGGAAAAGTTTTCGTCAGAAATATGGTAAGGTAAGGGCCAAAATCAGGATGAGCCATGCACCTGTACGCCAGGCCATGTGGATGGTCGCCGAAACAATACTTCCCCACGTGGATGTTGCTAAAATGGAACAGGGAAAACTTTATTACGGGAATTTCTGGGGGAATATCGCAGAAAAAGGTGGCGTGAACAAAAAAATCCGCAAAAAAGCAGCCGAAAAATATACCGGTGACTATTTCATCTATTCCATTGAATGGACCCCTGAAAAGCTGGTTTGGAAGATCAATAACAAGCAGGTGTTGACACAGACCAGGGGTATTCCCAGCGAACCCATGTACCTGGTACTAAGTGCCGGTGTTACAAACGGGGTGACCGAACACCAGCTTCCGGCAAAAATGGAAATAGACTGGGTAAAGATCTATCAGAAAGCCGAACAATAGCCTCACTTCCTGCCCTTTTCGGCACTTGTCATTGCATGGTTTAACAACATTCATCTCCTGCCCATGTTGGATCTGTTTAGTATATTGCATGCTATTACATCAACGATCACTATTAATCTTCGATCAGCCATGGGAAAAATCTTAATAAATGTTAATACGATCAGCCCTGTGATAATATGCTGTATCATGTTGCAGCTGTTTGTGAGGGCTGAAGCCCAGGATAGGGTAACCGGCAGCATCTTTGCCACCAGGTCTGAGGTAATTGCTGAACATGGCATGGCTGCTACCAGCCAGCCCCTGGCCACCCAGGTTTGCCTGGATATCCTGAAACAGGGCGGGAATGCCATTGATGCAGCCATTGCCGGAAATGCGATGCTTGGACTGGTGGAACCAACCGGGAATGGGATAGGGGGAGACCTGTTTGCCATCATCTGGGAT
>DAOUVF010000159.1 GCA_030667765.1 Bacteroides sp. | reverse complement strand
GGGAATTTATCCCCAAACCGGACTTCTCACTCCCCAAAACAAATTGGATTAAGAAATCTACTATTGCCGGACGGTTCCATTTAAAATGCATGACTATGCCATTAAGCAATGTAAAAGACATCCATGAAAAAGAGGCTGAATTAAAATTGTTGACTACGATAAACCAGGTCAAGAATTTTTTAAGTACTCATGTTACATTCCCGCTGAATTTCAGTGGTGACAGGAAGGGATTCTCCGGGACCGTCCTTGATAAAGAACATTATACGGAGATCATCAGCATGAATGCCAGGCTGGCGGATGATGACCGGCTGCTGGTGGAGATTGGTCTGTCACGTATCGATGAAAATACGCTTGTATTCCTCAAAGCCCTTCTTAAGGAGCTCACACTTCTGGGTGATAAAGTACCCGCCCTGGTGACCGAGAATGACATCGTTGCGGTCGAGATGCGCATTGGAATGGAAGCTCTTGGTCCCACGAGGATTGCCCTGATCAATACCACAATTGAGCAAATAAAGCTTTTCAGCCGCTTCATCAGGGAATCCGTTGGCAACAGTTCTTCCGATCTTACAAAGCAATATGAACAGGTTAAGTCTTTTTTGTCCCCAGTTCACCCCCTGGATAAGGATCCCGGGGGAACCATTGGTCGTATGGCCCGGGAAATCGGAGATATGCTGGATGCAGGTATATCCGTCGCAATCTGTTGTGATACCATTCTGTTCACTGATTTTTTCCTGGCGGTAATTGCCAGGGAGTTAATGGACAGGCGGATAAGCTCACTCGGGAAGTACAAAGATGCCATGTTGCCCATTAAGAATCTGCTTGAGATACTTACCAAGGCCCCTGGGTATGTTTGTATCCAATCCATTGCTCTGAGTTTTGGGTCCAATCCATACGACCGGGCTGAGGAGACAGATGCACTTATGTCATTGTTGACCATGGAACGCAAAGCGATGATCTTTGCAGGCAGTCAGAGTGAACACAGTTCGGTACTGGGTAGTGGGCAGGGCAGACAACCGAATCCCCTGAGGCCCGTAATTGTCAGGATAAAGGAGGAGGAAATCGGTTGGGATGCAGTAATGTCCTTTGCCCTGTACCGCGAGTTAAAGTACCATGGTCCTCTTGAGCAGCCGCGTCTTACAGAGATCGAAAATATCCTCGATGATATTACCCGTAATAACAGGCTCAGGTATGCCGATGCCGGACAGGCAGTACCGCTTATCTCAGCCCTGCTTAGAGATGAGGAGACAGATCCCGGGGAGTTCCTGGGCCTTCTCAGTTCTCAAAAAGAAAGTTTCAGGGGAATTAAAAGGGTCAATACTCAGAGGAGAAACCCTGACCTGCAGGAACTGCTCTACAATGCCCTGGTCAGGGGTGATATCATGAAATATATCCGCAGCAGGCTGGTTGGACAGGAAAATGCGATCGAGTTAACCATTAAGCGCTTACAGCGCATGATCAGGTTCAGCTCAACAGGGAAACCCCTGCAGCTCCTGTTCCAGGGCATACCCGGGGTTGGAAAATCAGAGCTCAGCAAATGCCTGGCGGATTACCTGCAGATCCCGATCGTATCCATCTCTGCGGCTTCTTCAACATCCCTGCATGAAGCCAAGAGTATGTTGCTTGGAAGCGGCCGTGGCTATGTACAGTCTTACCTGCCGGGCAAACTGGAAGTGGTTGCGAAAACCAACCCGGGATGCGTATTGGAGGTGGCTGACCTGGATCATGCGCCACCGGAGGTCAGGGGCTTTTATGCAGACACCTTCCTCGATATCCTCCAGGAGGGGGTCATACAAACTGCCATCGGGGAAGTTGTATCCGCCGTGAATCTTATTATCATCTTCACGATCAACCTTCCCGGCGGGATGGATTCGCAGGTGCTCAGGGGACTGGGTTTCAATTCGGAGCTTCAATACGGTGAGGTTGTATCAAGGACTGAGAAAGAGGTTAAGAAGATGTTCTCGGGGGCGTTTGCCCGGCGCATTGGGACTCCCATCGTTTTCCGTCCCTTCACTATCCCCGAGAAGGAAGGAATTATCGAAATGGCCATTAAAACCAAGCTCCTTACCTGCGTGGAGAACATGGGACTGCCCCCCAGGGAGGTTTCCATCAAAGCTGGAACAGGGAGTGATTTGCTGAGTTCGATTTCAATGGTTGATAATACACTGGGGGCCACCAGGATTTATGACATGGTCGAAGAATTGGTCGATCATGCCCTGCCGGTTGATTTTGAGTCCATGTACAACTCATCCACTTCAAAATCCATAAATGTATCCACAAATTCCAGGAATAAACTGAAAATAATCATCTAAAACACATGAACCATGAAAACAAAGCTTTACGATATCAGGGACAAGGAGGAATACAGGGCTGCCACGCCCTTTGATATGATCAAACTGATCCCCGCAAAAGGTAATCATTCCCATTATAAATATAAGTATGCATTGGAAATCATGTCCTTCGGGATATGCAACCAGAAGTCCATACACCTGTCAGGGCCAACCGGGGCAGGAAAGAGCTCTTTGATCGAGGCCATTACCGAGGAGCCCGAGAATTTCAGGTTTTTATGTGATTACTCAGGTTATGAGTATAAACCTCCCTTGCTTTACGAGATCGAAATGGTGAAGTTTGATACCCCCGGGGAATGCCATGAACGCACTGTGATAAAGAACCGGGATACAGTTGTCGTACCGTCAGAGATCATCGAAGCACTGCAGGACTCCCAGGAGAAAAAGAAGGACCATTATCCAATTGTGTATTTTATGGAGATGGGCCGCGTACATACAGCAAGCATACAGGGCGGGCTCCTGAATATTGTTGGTAAGCCGCATGTCAAATCACCTGATAATCAGATGATACCGACAGGTAGTGTCTGTTTTATCGCAGACTCGAATTACCAGGCTGCCGATGATGCAACCTACACGCTGGTGACCTTTGACGAGGCCCTCAAGCGCAGGTTTGATATCAATCTGAGCATCCCGCATTTTCCCGAGGAAAACCAGGTACATATAATGCATGACCTGGTTCACGATACCCTTGACAAGACACCTGATCTTGAACTCATTAAGAACATAATTAAATTGGGACAAATGATCAGGCAGTATAAGGCAGAGGGGAACCTGGTATCTGTATCGGAGCCAAATCCCAAGGGCTACCTGACATGCTATGACATGATCAAGTCCCTACCCGGTATCGGGATCAACCTGGCAATCACCAATTCCATGCTCGGGAATGCAGCAACAGACGATCTGAAGCTCGTTGATACCAGTATTCAGACCGTGTTCTACTCCCACCAGATTACCGCTGACAGATTTTCCGCCATTGATGATGTTTTCTAGTATTAACTTAAAATCTTACTAATTATGAACTCTACCGGTATACCAACAATGTATTATGGCTACAGGAGGAATAGCAAGAGACTCTGGCGTTCCGGAAGATTGGGGAATGCCTTTAATAATAGTATAGACTATTATGCACGCATCCCTGCCCTGAGGACATTTTATGATTACGTAGAAGGGGCGATCAAGACCGTGCATACCCTGGCATCTGAACCCTACGAGGCAGATTCCCCAAAAAAGGTCAAAGCCCAGTTGTCTATCTGTTATACAGATTATCCGGCTGGCATTATCGCCGCCATAGGTCATACTGCCTGGGTACAATATAAAAGCCTGCTAAGTGATTCAGATATCAGTATCTACAATTTTGGTAAGGATTTCGGTAAAGCAAAATTACCGGAGGGGATGGATCCGGATTTTTTTGAGAAAATGTTTCATATTATACAACAGGCAGTAAGTGAGCGTCTTGCATATGAGGAATTGATGCAGTCAGATTTAAAGCAGGTTATTGAAGCATACCGGTTCTTTCTTGCAGCAAATGATAAACTCGAGTTTCATACCTTTTCTGAAATTACAAGGGCAGCAATCATTTTTGGAGACCTGTTACCTGATTTCCGGACGATGGATCTTCATGATCTTACGAAGGAAGTGTTGACCGATATCCGTACTATTTCAATGCCTTTTTTTGAGGAGCTGAATGATGCAACTCCGGGGGAATATTATGAAATTGGCCGTAAATGGATCAAAAAACTTGCCAGGAGAATTGCACGCTACCTGCCACCAATTGACAATACTGAAAGTTCGACCCCCCATGGGCGCAGCCAGGCCAGGTCCTTTCCCCGGTCCGGCTGCGGGCTGCCAGATTCTCCCGATGAGGAATTCCCTGGATTTGATCATAAATCACCTCCCCTGCTGGAGGCTCCTTCAAAACTGGAGGACCTGTTTACTATGGATATGAAAGACAATCCCGTACCAATGGACATGAAAAAGCAAATATCCACCGATGACCTGCCTGACCATGTCAAGGAAATGATGTCTCAGCTGAGCAGTATCGCCCAAAATATCCAAAATGCATCGGGACAAAAATCCAATGAGGATACACGCTCTGATATACTCTTAAATGAATTGTTGAACAGCCCATTTGCGGTTGGCTCCATACAGGGTACCAGTATGGAGGGAAATGAAGTTGAGGTGGACCTGGGAGAATCGGGTTCAGTGACGGGCCAGGTTTTCGACAAAGCGCTTGAATTGTCCTATAACCTGCCTGAGGTTGAAAAGTTAAAGACAGAAGCAAAACCAATCTCTGAAAAGATCAAGGCGGACCTCTATCCTAATGCAGAGGAAATCCTCATCACGGAGCGGATAAAATCCTCCGGCTGCATTGATACCGGCAGGTTGCCATACTATGAATTTACGGAAGCTATCCATAAAAGGTTTATAATCGAACACCATCTGCAAAAAGAGGGCAGATCGCTTATGCTCCTGGTTTGTGACGGATCCGGATCAATGACCAGCAAAAAATTCAAGATGTTGCGGTTGCTGACTGTTGCATGGCTCGAGTCAACCATGAAATCACAGATCCAGGTTATGGCAGGTATTTATAATGATGGATCGATCTCACAGGGCCGTTATGGTGCAAAGATAGAATGGATCTATCATCCCAGGAAGACCGTTTCCGTATCCCAGAAGGATGCCATACGTGCAGTTGCCAGTATTCCGGAAAAGGGTGGTGGTGGACAAAAAGACGCACTCAGCCTTTCTTATTGTCTCCAGGAAGCGGAGTCTGTGGCCAGGGGAAATAATATCTACCTGATCCACATCACGGATACCGGCTGGTGTAATTCCTTTGGGACCGGACTCAGCCCGGATGAGGAAATTGTAAATGTGGTATCCCAGTTCAAGAACAAGCGGAAAGGGCAATTGCATTATACACTGGTTGTACTGGATACCGATGCTGCCGGGGGAATTGACCAGGTTATTAATGAATTCATCTCGCTCTCCGCCATTGAACTGGAGAATCCCTACCTGGCCGCAAGTAAGATTGCGATGTACAGTAGTTCCATTCTGAAGAAGCATAAAAACAGGTACCAACTGGTTTAAGGACAGGATTAATATGGTCACTAAAAATTCATAGCAAATGAGAAGTTACTATCCGGGAGATTATGTTGAATACAATCATGAATACTATAAAAAGCCATCCCATGAGGACACTGTCAGGATGATACAGCCTCTGGTTGCTCACCTGGGAAGAGTGGATGCTTCGAGACTGGACCTTTTTCATAATACCGTTTCCATCAGCAAACTTCAGCACTACAATGACCTACTGTTGGAGCCGGTTAAAATCGGCAGGAAATACAGTGATCATGAAATCAAACTGCCCGACCAGGACATTGAAAGAAAACTGGCACATGAAGGATTCTGGGATATCAAACTGAGCGTCAGGAAAGGCAGGATGGGTTTTCCGAAGTATTATCTCTGTGAATACCGGGAATTTCTTGGCCGGAATTACGGGATAGTTCTGACCGATTATTATAAAAGCGAAGATTATCAATTCACCGACTCACGCTTTTCCAGGATGATTAATTATGGTCATGAATCGAATTTTATCAGGATGTCGTCTTTCAGGTCAGATGTTAACAGGCTTATCTCAAAAGAAAACCAGGAAAAAACCAATGATGTCCTTAAAAAGGTCGGATCCTATTTTCTTCAGGGGGCCTGGCATGAGGATCAGATTGCCGCCTGGATTGTCTCCGGTGTATTTGGACTTGCAAAGTTCAGGGAAGCCATTGAAATAATATATTTCATCCTGGGATCAGATTTCACGGAGACAAGGAATTACTTTGATGAAGATATTGAACAGTTTTTTACCAAGGTCTATCCCAGGAAGGCTTTCCTGAGAATGATCAATAAAATTGGCAGTTCAACGGCGGAAGACATGCAGGAAATGGAACGCATCGCGCGCGAATGGTACAGGTCACTTAATAAAGCTTTTTCCGGTTTTCTGAAAACAGAGGTAAGCTGGGGAACTATGGAGAACATGCCCATGTACAAAATTATCTATTCAAATTTTTATCGCCTGGGTGAGGTTTTTCCCCTGGAAAGTTCAGATGAAAAGATGGTTAATGAAAACACTGGGCAAATCGAGGAGATATCCCAACAATTCTTTGATTTGATTTATGGATAGATTTCGATACGGGATATCATTGTTGTTACTACTGATTTTAGCCTTTTGGAATTGTTCCAGGAATAAAAAGGAACCTTCCCAAATAGCTGGTGAGCATGAATATCAAGGATCATCTATAGCATCTGCAGAGGATCTTAGTACCCCGATAGACAGCATCATTCAGAGTTATTTCTCCGATGAGTATTCCATCCATATTATAGCCACAGTCACGAACCCTGATCCTATCCTTTTTCCAGAGTATATGTGGATGATAGTTTACAATAGTAATGGCCTGACAAATATGTCTTCTGGTGCGACCTGGCATCCGGATTTAGAACATGGACTGAAGCCTCTGGAACCGGAATGGCCTGATTATTTCCTGGTTCATGAATATAACCTGGGTAATTGCTGTACTTGTACTGCAGATTATTTACTAAAAGTCACTGCTGATGAGATTAAGGTCATTGGCACGGTCAATGATTATAAGGATGGGAAATTCTACGTTAACATATGTCATTGGCCTCCTATGGGCTCACATGGTCAGATGACCTTAACAAAGCATGAGGCACCTCT
>DAOUVF010000019.1 GCA_030667765.1 Bacteroides sp. | reverse complement strand
TGCTATCTGCCTGCTGAATTCCTATATCAATCCCGTTCATGAGATTGAACTGGCCGGCCTGCTCCGGAGGAGAGGGGTCTCGGACATTTCTGTATCCACAGACCTTTCCCCGCTGATCAAGTATGTAAACCGGACAGAGACAGCTACTGTAAACGCTTACCTGAACCCGGTTGTCAGGAATTACCTGGACAGTGTGAAGGAATCTATCAGCAATGGCCGGGTACATGTGATGACCAGCTCGGGTGGACTGGTAAGGGAGGAGCATTTCACTGCAAAGGACAGTTTGCTCAGCGGTCCGGCCGGCGGTGTGGTAGGGGCGGTCAACATTGGAAAGAGGAATGGCATGGACCATATCATCAGCTTTGACATGGGTGGTACCAGTACGGATGTATCCAGGTATAACGGAGAATACGATTACCGGTATGAACTTGAAGTGGGAGGGGCCCATATTTTCAGTCCCGCATTATCCATCGAAACCGTCGCAGCAGGAGGAGGGTCCCTCTGTTATTATGATGGTTTTAAGCTTTCTGTGGGACCCGAAAGTGCCGGTGCTGACCCGGGACCGGCCTGTTATGGAGCTGGCGGTCCCATTACCATTACCGATGTCAACCTGTTGCAGGGCAGGCTGGATCCGGCCGCATTCGGGATCCCGGTGTTCAGGGAGGAAGCCAGCCAGAAATTAGATGAACTGATCACTGAGATCCTAAAATCATCCGGGAAACAATATGCAAGGGAGGAAATCCTTACAGGCTTCCATGACATAGCCAACGAGGTCATGGCAGGAGCCATCCGAAAAATCTCCATTGCCCGTGGTTACGATCCGGCAGACTATGTTTTGATGGCTTTTGGAGGGGCCGGTGGCATGCATGCCTGTAAAATCGCCTCCCTGCTGGGGATGCAGACGGTTGTTGTGCCGGCTGACGCTGGACTCCTCTCCGCTTACGGATTGGCAAATGCTGTGATTGAAAGATTTGCAGAGAAGCTTGTACTTCGCCCCTATAAGGAGATCAAATCAGACCTGGGAATATGGATTGCTGAGCTTAGCAGGCAGGCTATGTCTGATGTTAGGAAGGAAGGGGTTTCCAGGGAGATCTCTGTACGGGTCAAAACTGTTTTCCTCCGTTTCATGGGACAGGATGAAAGCCTGCCTGTACCCTGGCAGGAGGGTGATGACCTCATGACTCTTTTCCGTGAACAATATACCAGGATATATGGACACTGGACCGAAAACAGGGAGGTTGAGGTTGAATCGATCCGTGTCGCTGCAGCTGAGCAGTCAGCTGAAGATGAACAAGTTGGACTGCCTGATAAGACCTACCATCCGGAACCTGTAAAATCAGTCTATTCATATTGCGATGGGACCTGGCGCAATATCCCGGTATTCAACAGGGAGGATCTGGATGCAGGAGCAAAGGTATCCGGCAATGCCTTGCTGATCGACCAGTACAGCACAACAGTGATCGAGAAGGGTTGGGAGATGGTCATTAACAACTATGGAGCTGCCATCATAAAAGATAAATCACAGGGACAGGCAGGGAATAGGGAAGAAGCAATTATCAGGGAGACCCAGCTTGAATTATTCACGAACAGGTTTAAGTTCATTGCTGAAAATATGGGTGCCATGCTTCAACGAACCTCATTATCCGTGAACATCAAGGAAAGGCTTGATTTTTCATGTGCCCTCGTTAGTCCGGATGGTTACCTTGTGGCCAATGCGCCACATATCCCTGTTCACCTCGGAAGCCTGGGAGTATGTGTCAGGAGCCTGATGGAAAAAATCGATATGGGACCGGGGGATACCATCATTACCAACCACCCGGCCTATGGAGGATCACATCTGCCTGATGTGACCCTGGTCACCCCCGTGTTTACAATTGGGAAGGAACTCCTTGGTTATGTAGTGAACAGGGCGCACCATGCTGAACTCGGAGGCACCAGCCCGGCCTCCATGCCTCCGGATGCAACTTCACTGGAGGAGGAAGGGGTAATTATTGAACCATTTCGCCTGGTTAGTAAAGGCCAGGTGAATTGGAAGGGCATGAGGGAGATCCTTGGAAGCGGGCCATGGCCCAGCCGGGCTGTGGAAGAAAATATAGCTGACCTCAATGCGGCGCTGGCAGCCAATCTTGCCGGTGCAGGAGGGTTAAGGGAACTGGCGGTGAAACATGGTCCGGGCCAGGTCATCGATTACATGCAATACCTCAGGGATTATGCAGCATCAAGGATGCGGCTGGTCCTGGGTAAGATCCCCGACGGAAGGTATGAAGCCCGGGAAAAACTGGATGATAACAGTATCCTGAAAGCAGTTATTGAGATCAGTAAAGATACTTGCCGCATTGATTTCACAGGATCATCCGGCGTTCACCCGGGCAATATGAATGCTACCTATGCCATTGTAAATTCAGTGGTTATCTATGTTCTGCGTCTCCTGTTGAATGAGCCCCTGCCCTTGAATGAAGGTATCCTTGAACCGGTCAGGATCGTTCTGCCGGAATCCTTGCTGAACCCGGATTTCAACAGATCTCACCAGGAATGTCCGGCCATCGTGGGCGGCAATGTGGAAGTCAGCCAGCGACTGTGCGATACCCTGCTGAAGGCTTTCGATGTAGTTGCATGCAGCCAGGGTACCATGAATAACCTCATGATGGGGAATGACAGCTATAGTTATTATGAGACCATCTGTGGTGGTTGCGGGGCCGGACCTGATTTTCATGGTGCCTCCGGAGTGCACCATCACATGACCAATACCAGGATTACCGATCCGGAGATCCTGGAACACAGGTATCCGCTCAGGCTTGTTGAATTTTCCATCAGGAAAAAATCGGGTGGGAGAGGAGCTTACAGGGGAGGGAACGGAGTGGTCCGTATCCTGGAGTTTACTTCAGCGTCTACAGTTTCTATTTTGAGCCAGCACAGGGTTGTCAGGCCATATGGGATGCAGGGTGGAAAACAGGGTAAAAGAGGCAGGCAATATATCATCAGGGCTGATGGCGTAGCGGAAAAATTGAAAGGGATAGACGGGATTATGGCCTTACCGGGGGACAGGCTTATAATCAAGACCCCTGGCGGGGGTGGATGGGGTAAATGAATCAGAAGAACATTTTCATGGCATATTCAGTGACAAAGTCAGGATCCGATGACAGCTCGATATATTCCATCTTTTCAAGCAGCTGCATAACCCTGCTGTCAAAATCTTCTGATTTCAGGGCAATAAGGGCCCCGGTACCGGATGCATTGCCAATGGGGATGATCTTCTCACGGTAACTGTCGTCCAATAATCCGGTCCGGATGGCACTTTCCTTTCTGATATAGTTACCAAACCCTCCCGCCAAATAGACAGCATCCACTTCTTTTGCATCAATCCCGGCGGATTTAAGCAATATTTGGATACCGGCAGCCACCGCGGCTTTAGCGAGTTGCAGCTCCCGCACATCAGCCGGGGTCAAACGAATAGCCTCACCGGATCCTGAGTCTGCTGCCGGAGCTATGACAAATTCCTGTTCAAGTTCACCGTCCAGGCTGATAGTGCCGGCATCCAGCAGGACGCTGATCACATCCAGGAGTCCCGATCCGCAGAGTCCCAATGGGGGAGCATCAGCAATCGTCTGATAACCTGCCTGGGTGTATCCGGAGATAGCCCCTTTGACGGCCGGCATCCCGCATGAAATATTGGCTGCCTCGAATGCCGGTCCCGCTGCAGTAGCGCAACACAACAGCTTTCCGGGGCTTACCAGTGCCAGTTCCCCGTTGGTGCCCAGGTCAATATACAGGTATGTTTGGATGTGATCCTCAGGCTTCAGGGCTGCGAGTCCGGCTACTATATCCGCCCCGACATAACCCGATATGGATGGAAGGACCTTGACAAAGGCACGTTCATTGGAGGCAAGTCCCAGGTCAGCCCCGCACCGGTGCTGTTCATCCGTAAACCTGGGTTGGTAAGGGGCAAAAGCGATTGATCGGGGATCTTCCTTTAGCAGAAAATGCAACATAGTCGTATTGCCGGTGAAGGTTACCTTCACAATATCCTTCTCCTCAAGCCCATGTTCAGTAAGGAAGTCCCGAATTTGATGATTAATAGCCCGAAGGAGATCAATGTGCAGGGTTTCCAGTCCACCGCTATGTTGTATGCAATGGTTGATCCGTGAAATGACATCGGCACCATAATTCTGCTGGGGATTGAGTATTGAGCTGATGTGTACCAGGGACTCTCTCCTGAAATCGAAAAAATATAAAACAATGGTGGTGGTTCCAATATCGACAGCAAGACCGAATGGTGATCCGGACAATTGAACAGATGCACCGGGACTCACAGGGTACTTGTGGGTATGCCTGTGCTGGAAGTCCAGGATACTGGCTTCAAGTGCAGAAGGCAGGAGGATCTCATCATCCTTTGTGACGGTAGTCTGGCAAGCGAATACAGTACCCTGTTCCCCGGTCCATATCCTGCACTTTCCACAGGTCCCGTTGCCCCCGCATGGAGCGTAAATTTTAATGCCATTCCGGGTCAGTACGTCGAGCAGATTCTCTCCGGTTTCGGCATTGATTAACCGCTGCGATCCGGTTTCACTGGTGATCTTTAGCCTGGGCATTGCGTCAGTTTATAATCCATATTCCTCCAGTAGTATTTTATCCCTGTCAATGGTGGGAAGGATCTCTTCCACAAACGTATCTTCTTCAATGGGAATGGAGAGCAGTTCCTCTTTGATGGTATCCATCCATACTTCCTCTCTTTCATCCCGCTTAAGCAGATCTTTTTCGAGGGCATTCTCAATAATTTCCATGCCTTTCAGGCAGCCTTTTACAGTGGCATCAATATAATTACTGCCCTTTACGATTTCCCTGGATATTTCTATCACGTTGACAGGTGCCAGGATCAGGGCCTGGGGATCGTAATAGGTGTCAGAAGATGCAAACAGATCCTGCAGTTTATTGACCGTGGACTTTCCATCCCGGATGGCCTCATTCATCAATCTCGTATCATAGACCAGTTGTTCGAGGGAAACCACCGGAGCATATCCGCTAAGCAGTTTGATATTCTGCACCGATTCATTGCTCCAGAGGTCTGCACAGGCGGCGCTTACATTACCGACTGGACTGAAATGGGCGCATGCGGATGATTTACCTTCCATGGAAATGGGAATACCTGCGATGGCTTTGATGAAAGGGCCTTCGTACCCGCAATCCTTATCCGGTCCCTTTGCACCCTGCTCGAAAGCTACAAGCGACCGTACGATGGTTGCAATCCTGGCGATCGCAGCAAAGGTCTTCGGGATGTATCCTTTTTCTGCCAGCACCATGGCTGTATTTGCAAAACCACATGCGGTATCCCCGCCGGGTATTCGCCCGGTTCGGTCTGCCACATTAACGATCTTCTCCCAGAGCATCTGCATATCCCTGACACCCAGCACTGCCTGAGTGAATACAAACTGCTTCATGTTACACATCATCAGTGCATCATCCGAAATCTCTTTTCCCCCTGTTGATTCAATGGATAGCAGGTTGCCTCCTGCCTCGGCTCCCTTTTCGAAAAGCTCCATCATGGGATCCAGCAATTTTGTGCTGCGCTGCCTGGGTGGCCTCTCAAACTCCCGCAGATCATTGGGTGTCAATCGGATCTCACTGATCAAACCATGTTTCTGGTAATAATCTTCACAGATATCATTCATGATCTTAACCAGTTCAATGCCTATCCCGGGATGCTGGGTCATTTCTACAAGGGTTTCAAATTCCAGGACCAGGCCCGGACTTTCAAGGTGCAGGGCCCTGTCCAGCGCTCCTGTTACGATCTCGCGGTAATGCCTGCTGATCTCCGCCATGTTTTCCTCGCTAACGGTCATGGGTGGCAGCGTAAAATTGAGTTCAGGATATACCTTACCACCCCCGATGACCAGTCCCCTGCTGGTAGTGACCGGATGTGGAGCCGTTCCAAAAACCAGGCTATCCGCGCTTTCAATCTCGAGTTTGTTATATTTCATGCTATTTTATTTTTCCTGATGGAAAGTTTCCTGTTCATGTCTCGCGCACAACTAATTCAGGTTGAATAATATATTGGCTGAACCGGTTATCCTGTCCATGCAAATTTGAAAATATGATTTCAATGGTTTTTTCGATCATTTGTTCAAAATGACAATTAATGGATGTGATGCCGGGAGTAAAAAATGATGCCAGTTCTGTGTTTCCATAACTGATTAATGAGATATCCCCTGGTATCCTGATGCCGCAGGCTTTAAGCCTGCCGATAATCCTGACAGCATCCATGTCATCACTACAGAATATCCCTCCAATGTTATTTTGTTCAATATACTTTCCGTCAATTTCACCCAGATGACCTGATACCAGAGCTTTCCTTCCTGATTCTTCACTATCGGAAAAATTCCTGAAGGTTCTTTCCATAAGCTCCTGTACCATGTTGGTACCTGCCCAGACCCTGTTTTTGACAAACAGCAGATTCTTGTCTGTCCTCGAGTCAAGATATGCTACGGCCCTCTTCACTCCGAGATCATAACTCTGTATTACATAAGTGAAATGTGAACCGGCCATGGTATGATCCAGCAGGGTTACCACTGTGCCACCGGATGTAAGATTTCGGTAAAATTCAGCAGTTCTGATCTCATCTGAGACAGGGATGACAATGACAGCCTCATAGCGTTTATTAATCAATTCACCAACCAGCCGGATCTCTTCCATGGGGTTATTATAGTCTACATAAAGTTCCAGTCCCCTGTTATTATTCCATGCTTCGGTTTTTATCAGTTCGAGCAAATTTTCAATATATGATGAAAAGAAAGGAACCACTATAGCCCATTTCGTTTTTCTTGGTCCGAGATCGGCTACAAAAGAACCTTTGCCTGTTTTCTGGATGATCAATTTGCTTTCTGCGAGCTTTTTCAATACAATCTTAGCCGTCTCCCTTGATACAGAATGTTTTTGCTGGATCTCAGAAATTGAATTGATCCGGGTACCCGGCTTCAGCTCCTGGGTAATGATGGATTGCCTGTAGGTATCATATAGTCGCTGATATATGGGTATATGCGGTTTGGTGGATGCTGCTGACATGAGCCCGGGATTCCTGATTTTGCAATGAGCAATATACAAAAAATATTAACACATCACATCACATCACATTAAAATACCTGATCCAACTTGCGGGTTCTGGAGATTGCTATGATTATGGGCTGGCTGCGAGCCTGCAATGACTTTTAAGCTTACAGGATCTACTGTGATTTTGATCGGTGTGGTAAATTCGACCGGCTCACCATCGATATGCCCGATGTATTTATCATTGCCGCATATCTCCGCCTGTTTAAAATGGAGTATATCGATGAATCCAGATTTATGGATGGATCCGTTAAATAACTTAATTGCCAACATGGGACTTAAAATCCTGGGGAAGTTCTTCAAAAGGCAGAGATCCAGTAAACCATCACCTGTGTTGGCATGTGGACTGATAAGGGCCCCATACCCCCATTGGCTGGAATTGGCAAAACTGAGCAGGAATGCACGGGTCGACATGTCCATCCGGCCGGTCTTTATTTGTACGGGAACACTGTTATAATGGAACAGGTTCCAGGCAGTCTGAAAGGCATAGGTGAAAAATCCCCTGCCGGATTTTCGGGCATATGCATGGGCAACAGCAGCATCAAAGCCAATGCCGGCAATATTGATGAACCTGAATTGATTGGCCAGGCCCGTATCTATCTCAATAACTTTAAAGTCGTTGAGGGTTTGTATGGCTTTTCGGATATCCAAAGGGATGCCAAGTGATCGTGCCAGCCCTTTACCCGATCCCATGGGCAGGATCCCGAGTATTACCTTTGAATGGATCAGCTGGCTTCCAATCTCGTTCACCGTCCCATCCCCGCCTCCGGCAACGATTACATGGTATCTGTTCAGGCTTTTTCGGGCCAGGTCCCGGGCATGCCCGGGAAAATCGGAATACACCATGGATGGTTCAAAAAGGGCCGGATCAAGGGAATCTGCAACCAGGTCTTTAACCTTCATTCCAAGCCTTTTTTCAAGAATGGGATTGATGATGAAAAGGATCTTCAATATTTCTGACTCCATAAAAACTACAGCTTATTAAAATCCGCAAGCAGGTATTGTAAATAGGCCAGTCCTTTTTTCAGGTCCCTCCCGGAATTCATATCCTCTTCGATAAGATAGTTATCTTTTGTGAGACTGTATACAGCATATGAGCTGTCACTGATGAACCCGATACCGTCATGAAAAGTATAGTAAGCAAATGCATTCGGGTTTTCTGTGAGTAGATCATTGCTGAATATAAAATCTTCCCGGGGAAGATTTAATTGTCCAAACAGTGTATAGGGAAGGTCAGTCTGTGAGCCATATGTATTGATCACTGTATCCCTGACAGCCAGGGCCCCTCCCAGCCAGAGCATGGGGATTCTGAAACGTTTTTCTTCATGTTCTGTCAGGTTGCCAACCCGGCAACTGTGGTCAGCCAGCAGGATAAGCAATGTTTCATCCCACCAGTCCCTCGTCTTTGCCTCCCTTATAAAGTCTCCAAGTGCCCTGTCGGTATAGTAGATAGAGTTCAGGTATTTCATCCGTAGATCACTACCCGGGAATACCGTTTCCATGGGTACATCGAAAGGTGTGTGGCTCGACAGGGTAAGCAGGATATGCATGAATGGGGAAGATGCTTTGTCTGTCTCTTGCAGCAATCGTTGAAAAGTCAGGTGATCAGGTACGCCCCAGTTTGAACGCGGAAGTGAAGGGTCAAAATCATACTCGGAAATGATCTTCTCAAATCCACCTGTGAGTAAAAAAGACCTTATATGGGCAAAATCAATATCCCCGCCATACAAAAAAGCTGAACCATATCCTTCGGATTTGAGTCGCAAATTGAGGTTGGGAATTTTCTCAGTTTTTTGCTCATAGTAGATCACGCAGGTGCCGGGAATCCCCGGGTATCCTCCCAGGATGGATCCCAGGGCCCTGTCTGTCATGGTTCCGGAGGCATACATCCTGTCAAAATAAATGCCTTCCCTGAGCAGGGCATTGAAATTGGGCGTTACATCCTTATCCCCTTTCAATTCTGCTATCACCGGAAGGGAAAAGCTTTCCAGCAGGATGATGATGATATTCGGAGAGCCGTTATTCAGGACAGGCAAAGGACTTTGGTCATGCTTATGCATGCCCCGCATGATTTCCCTGGCCTCCGTATCTGACATAATACTAAAAGATTGGGATAACTTCCCGTTTTCAGTAAGGGTATAGACCAGGTTCCAGACAGGATTGACGGCAGCATGGTTGACATAGGCCTCCTGGTGGAAATATACAGACCCTGTATTGATAGGCGCTGTTTGGAGTCCCCCGCGTATAGGTATGATTAACAATGGTATACATAAGAAATAGAATACCGTTTCCCCCCAGCGTATCATAGGCTCAACCTTGAATGGTTTTGATATCCATCGCCGGTAGAGAATAAAAAAGACAGGGTAAAAGACCATGATGATCAATCCAATCACCAGGATCAATCTCCAAGGACTCAGGGATGCAAACATTTCCCCGGGTGTGTTCAAATAATCAAATATGGACCTGTCAATGGGGAAGTTCCAGTATTTGTAGATGACCAGGTTCGTGAAAAACAGCGGAACAAGTAAAAGCAGTATGATGAAGGTGTAAACATCCAGGATGCGCCGGACCGGGAGTTTTTTAATAAGGCTTCCAAGAAACAGTAGCAGGGTAGGAATAAGCAGACAATATCCCGTCAGGGATAGATCCAGCTTCATACCATGGACCATGGCCATCAACTGGTCCGGGAACTCAATGCCCTGGGCATGACTGCGGTAAATGATCATGAAAAGGATGCGGAAGAAAATCTGGATACCCAGTATGAAGATTGCATATCTGAGGTAGTATAGAAAAGAGGATTTCATTCGCATAAATTTAAAATAAACTCCCTGATTGACTACTGATCAACCTGACTATTTGATGAAAAGTGAGATGCATTGCCTGTTTTATTGAAACAAGGGCGGATGTTTATCTTCAAACCCTGTAGCCAGCTGATAGTGGCGGGCAACCTCGATCAGCGTGCCTTCATCGAACAGGTTCCCCAGCAGGCAGATGCTTGCGGGACTTCCCTTCTCGTTGAACCCGTTTGGCATGACCAGGCTGGGATGCCCTGTCAGGTTGGTCATCAACATCTGGTCTCCTCCAAAAGTAGGGGCAATGATCACATCATAATCCTGGAACAGGCTGTTCACCTGGCTGATCAGCAAGCTGCGTATGCGATTGGCCTGGATGTATTCGACCGCAGGGATCATCCTGGCCTGCCTGAAATTATTCGGCCAGGCGTTGCGACCCTGGCGCACGAGAAGATCATCCTGCTTGCTCCTGGTTAGCTCATCAAATGCGGCTGCAGCTTCCACATTAAGGATGAGGGACAGGGCATCTACTGGAATATCATCGGGAAGACTGACTGTCTGAAGTTCAATACCCATCTCTTTGAATATTTCAAGGGTGAGGCTGTCATTTTCGCGATTGCCCTGCTCGCTGTCAAAAAGATAATCGAGATAGGCGATCTTCAGGGTATTCAGATGTTTAAGGGGAGCATAATTGAACGGGATATCCAGGGTTCCGGGATCTGCCGGGTCCTCACCTGTTATGGCCTGGAGGACGAGTCCGCAATCAAGCGCAGACCGGCATATTGGCCCTGCCTTATCCATGCTCCAGGAAAGTGCCATTCCACCGGCCCTGCTCACCCTGCCAAAAGTGGGACGGAGTCCGGTTACCCCACATCGTGTGCTTGGAGACACGATGGAGCCCCAGGTTTCTGTACCTATGGCAAAAGGTACCAGTCCAGCTGCAGTCGCTGCTGCAGAACCTGCCGAAGACCCGCTGGAGCCCTCTTCCAGGTTCCAGGGATTCCTCGTTTTCCCTCCATACCATACATCTCCCATGGCAAGGGCACCCAGGGTAAGTTTTCCCAGCATAATGGCGCCTGCCTCTTCCAGCTTGCGGATCACCGTTGCCTTGTCATCAATAACCTGTTCTTTGAAGGGCATGGCTCCCCAGCTGGTAGGGTAACCCGGGTAAGCAAATAGATCTTTGATGCCATAAGGGATCCCGTGTAAAGGTCCCCTGTATACTCCATTGCTAATCTCCTCATCGGCCTGCCTGGCCTGCTCAAGAGCCACACCGGGGGTGAGTGTGACCAGGCATTCGAGGGTATCGCTGTATTTTTCCAGACGGTCCAGGAAGAACCGGGTAAGTTCAACGGAAGAGATCTTCCCCGTCCTTATCAATACAGAAAGTTCTGCCACACTGCAGAAGGCAAGTTCATTCCTGTTTTCGGGCAAAGTGACCTCCTCCGGCAGGGGCCAGTCAAGGGGCCTGCTTTCCAGATCAGGCTGAAATCCAATGGGGATGGGATTAAATACCAGGGCAGGGGGTATCATATTTTCCAGGCTGAATTCATGGATGGCATTGAAGGATTCCAGGTTCTGATTGACCGAGTTAAGCATACTGTCCCGTTCAGCATTACTGAACTCAAGTCCGAATAGTTTCTCTGCTACCTTAATATCCCGTGTTTTTAACTGATCCACCTGTTTCTCACTCTCTTTACAGGACAAAACTGCCAGGGCTAATAGCATAAGAAACAGTACATTTTTTTTCATGATTCTTAATTTACAGTGTTTTCCAAAATAATATTAAAATGCCTCCAGGATTCCCAGGTATATCCCGTGGTCATCCTTTCCGGCCGCAAGATCCAGGCGCAGATTCATCCGGCGGTCTTTAAATAGTTTGAATCGTACCCCGACACCTCCGGCCGGTTTGATGCGGATATTTTGCAGGGTGGATGCAGCATGGAAAACATCACCTGCTCCGGCGAAGGCAACCAGGCTGAATCGCCAGATATAGGGACTGTGGTACTCCACCTGTCCCACAAACATATTATGATCCCGGTACCGGCCCTTGAAATATCCGCGCAGTAATTTATCGCCCCCGAGCATCGCCATATTCCGGAATGGCACCTCCCTTCCCCAGAGGAATTTCCCGTAAGCCTGGACAAATAATAAATGATCTCTGCCCAGGGTCCAGTACTTCCTGAGATCAATGATCCATTTCGTATATGGATAGGTAGAGCCCATGGCTCCGTTAAAATAAACCAGGCGGAATTGGCAATATGCCCCGGAAGCAGGTAAAAGAATATCAGACCGGCTGTCCCACGCCAATGTCAGGCCTATCCCTGATATGGTAGAATGTTCGCTGCCAGGGATGCTACCATCCGGAAGGGATGCATGTGATACGGTATCATATTCAACAATATTGTTGTTCTCGATTTCCAGCAGGATACCTGCGTATAAATCCCTGTAGACCGCCTGTAAGATATCCAGTTTAATACCCCAGATCCTTGATACATAATATTCCTCGTCCTCCTTCCGGGTATCGTTCCCGATCCCATAAAATTTATCAGGCCAGTATTGCCATTTGAGTTCCCCGGCAAGCCGGTATGTATTATCCTTCAACCAGATATCCGGAAAGAGGTTTATGGAGAACTGTCGATTTTGGGAGACCAGAAGGCTCAGACCGAGGGTAGAAGGTCGTCTGAGCAAGGGATCGCCCATTAATAGCTGCGTATACACTCCTCCAATTATCCTGGTTTCAGGGGAATAACCAAGTACGGGGAAGCCTGCAAATTTTGTGTTCCGCCTGGTACTGTCCGGATCAGTAGTAGCCGTGACCTGTCCGGAAACTGCCACAGCCAGCCAGCATCCCAGGAGATATGTAAGCAGTTTTTGCATGTACATGTTAAATATAAATAAATGGATTACATTTATCCTACAAAATCAATATTTTGAAATCATGGAAGATATCATAAGGAATGACGAATCAGATAAACCGGCAGCCGCACCTAAAACCACACCCAAAACAACACCCGCACCTAAGCCAACTACCCGCAAACCTTCAGCTACAGGTGTGACAGCATCAAAGACTGCTGCGGATTCGGCGAAAACAACCCCCAGAAGGTCTACTGCAAAACCAGCTGCCAAACCTGCGGCACAATTACCGGGTAGCAATACCAGCGCTGGCCCGGCCAGACCAACAGCAAAGAAGCCGGCAGATACGATTACTCCGGCCGCAGAGAAAGCTCCCGGGATATCTGCCCCTGTCGCTAAGAAGAAATCAAAGAAACTGGCAAAGGATTTTAAGAAGCTGAAAGTTCAGAAAAGGGAAATAGCTTCACTCGAAAAGAACCGGGACAGGATAATGAAGGACCTTATCTCAGCCATAGAGAATAAAAAGAAAAGCAATAAAATCAGAAGCCTTGCCCGTGATTTTAACCGGATTGAGAAAAGGGTGAAAAACAGAACTGCCAGTTATATGCAGGCAAAAAAGAAGCTGACCAAAAAAATGAAGTAGGCCAAATCCTGTCCACCCGGATGGGGCTGTTTCTTTTCATCCAGACTGTGGCTGGATGGAAGCCTGTATGTGGCCGGCTATAGCTCAACAGTTTGTATGACCTTACCTGTCCCCAGCTTCAGGTACTGTTCCCCGAAAACTTCCTGGAAGACCCTTATGGTCCCGTCCCCGCTGCAATGGGTTGGTGCGGCATATTTTACAGGCTGGTCTTTGAATTCCTTCGCAATGACCTCCACCGCATCGATCCCGGTACGGAGAAGATGAAAACCGCCCATCACCAGTAAAACCGGTTCATCCTTAATCTCAACAGCTTTGGCTACAATGTCTTCTATCCCCGGGTGGGCACATCCCGTAATGATAACGAGTCCCTTGGGAGTCTGTATTACCAGCGATTGCTCAATGATCTCTCTGCCCATCTCCCCGGTAGACCAGACATTTTCCGCTAGCTTTCTGGCCTCACTGACCGTAACAGGGTTTGCCCCCTGACTTTCAATTTCTTTTTTAAATTCTTCAGGGAAGGATTGTGGCATATATACATCGATCCCGGTCTTTGACTCCAGGAACTCAGCTAGCCCACCGGTATGATCCCCGTGAATATGTGAGAGGATGATCATATCCACATCTTGCGGATCCTTGCCGGCTGCCTTGAAGTTGTGCATCAGGTTTCCATCATTTCCCCCTGTATCAAAAAGTATGGTCGGGCCTGCTCCCTCTATCAGGCAGGAGAATCCCCAGCTGTTTTTGTAGCCTTCTTCATATTTATAATTATCATAAAGGATAGTAAGGGTTATTTCTTTGGATATTTCCTTATTTTTTGGAGGATAAGTGGTATGAAATGAAGTCAAGGCAAAAGCTGAGATCAGCAGTCCCGTTAAAAGCAGTAAGTTCTTCATGGTGTCAGGTTTTGGGTTTACTCTAATACGTTAATAAAGTTAATCTGAAATAAGGGAAAACCAAAATCAAAAAACTTTTTTAATCGATTCACCCCCTGTTTCATCCTGTTCGTCGAAAAAAATAGTTATTCCTGTCAGGCTGGTTTTATTTTGATCCCGTAATCTAAAAACCCATGTTATGAAAATCAGGACTGTTTTGTTTATTTTGGGACTCACAGGCATCGTAGTATCCTGTATCCCTTCGCTTTATCCCCTGTATCGGGACAAAGACCTGCTCATAGATAATAAACTGGAAGGTTTGTATGAAACCGGGGAAAATGAATACTGGAAGATCCGGCGGCTGGACCCGGACTTTGATAAGTTAATCGGAGATTGGAAGCAGTACAACAGCGGTTATACCTACAAGCTGAGTGTTAGGGAGGATGATAAAATGGAAGAATTTGCCCTGCATCTCCTGGAATTGGGAAATGACCTTTACCTGGATTTTTTCCCGGTAGACTATGAAATCAGGCATGGATTCCTGGATATGCATCTGGTGCCGGCTCATATATTTGCCAAAGCAGAACTTACTGACCAGGCCCTCATCCTGCATTTCTTTGATATGGCATGGCTGGAGGAACTGATTGAATCCAACCGGATAAAAATATCCTATGTTGAACTCAACTACAGGAATCTGTTGACGGCCAGGACAGAGGAACTGCAAAAGTTCATCACCAAATTCGCCAATGACAGTACCACTTTCATCGAAGCAGATACCCTAATCCGTCAGGATCTTTTCGCCGGTTCTGCAGATGTGTCATTCATGTTGAATATTAACTGAGGGCTGCAAAATGAAGACAAGAACAGTTATATTGATCGCCATGCTGGCCCTGCTTGCAGGTTCCTGCATTCCTTCCCTCTTCCCGCTCTATACGGAGGAGGACCTGGTCACTGATGACCGTATTGTTGGGACCTGGGAGGCTGGGGAAATGGGTACCTGGGTCATAGAACGTTTATATTATAAGCCCCTCAG
>DAOUVF010000318.1 GCA_030667765.1 Bacteroides sp. | reverse complement strand
TCCGGCCCGACAAGCTTTCCTATCCTTTCCTTCATTTCCCTGGCTGCCTTGTTTGTGAACGTCAGTGCCAGGATACTGCCGGGAGGTATTTCCTGGCTGAGCAGGTAGGCGATCCTGTATGTCAGGACCCTTGTTTTTCCGGATCCTGCTCCTGCAATGACCAGGCTTGGACCGTTAATTGCCAGGACGGCTTTCTGCTGTGCATCGTTCAGATCTTTGATGAAATCTTTCCCCATATCTTTCCGGTAGCTGCCAAAATTAATGATTTTTTCTTCTCAGAGATTATTTATCTTTGCCACTTTAAATTGTGTGTCGATAATAAAAAGTTACCTAACCCAGTTATTAAGGGTATATCGCTTTCAAACCTGTTAATGAGATCAGCAGAGGTATTCATATCACGTATTTTCCTTATATGTTTTTTAGCGGTGAATTTCGGTGTTTCGAATGCCCAGATAAGTTCTCCCACTGCAAATTTTTATGATACCCTGGAATACCCTGTTTTCCCTGTGGAGGACCCCTATTTCATCTTTCATACTGCCTCTCCCGGGACCCCTGTCCAGGGATCATTACTGGCAACACCGCCCTACGGAACAGCAGGATTTGATTTCAGCTGGAGCATGTATAATCCTTCCACTAATACTTTCGATCCTCCTTTCCATTCGGAATCCGGGGTTGCTACCTCCAGGGTTGACGACCTGGATCCGGGTTGCTACCAGGTGCATATTACCGCCCTTGACCTTGACACCAACCTAAGGGCATGGGTGTTTTCCAATGATTCCTATGTGGAAGTGGAAAAGGATGGAAATGGCAAGATAAAACCCTACAAATACACCTGCGATTACCTTTGGCTGAACGGGATAGCGGAAGCAGATATCCATACCTATTATGACCTTGCCAACGGGAATCCTGTAAACCTGCCAAACGGGATGACCTTTGAGTGGACGTCTGATGACGCTGAATACGAGATCCTGGGTGCAAAAAGGTTCCTCAACCTGATCATTTATAATAATCCCCCTTATTCACAGCCGCCTACCAAGGATACACGGTTTACCCTGACGGCAGTGGATAGTTTTGGCCTGTCACGGGCAGATGAAGTATTGTACGAGAGTGTGCATGTCAAGGCTGAGTTTGCCACTTATATTGAAGACATGCAAAATCCCGGTAATTGGATAGAAGAGGTAAATCCATCGGGGGAAGCACCCCTCGAGGTGCGGTTTATCAACCTGTCGGAAAACGGGGTTGAATTTCAGTGGACCCTGGTAGACAGTGCCAAAACCGGTGAGGAGGATTCAGAGGTCATTACTGAATCAATAGATGATTCAGTGGTTTATACCTATTATATTCCGGACCATTATTACCCGACTATGACCGCCTTTAGTGAGGCAGGTTGTGTTGATTCCTTTCCATCAGGAACCAGGGTCGACATACAGGTCGAACCATCCGAACTGGATGCCCCCAACGTTTTCACTCCCAACGGGGACGGGGTCAATGATTTTTTCCTAGTCAATGCAAAGTCCCTCAAGTCCTTCAAAATCACCATCTTCAGTCGTTCCGGCCGCAAGATATATGAATTTGTACAGACCGAGGAGAAGTTCGAATGGGATGGTTGGGATGGAACCATCGATGGCAAAGGGGAGAATTATGCCCAGCCAGGGGTGTACTATTATGTGATCGAAGCTGTGGGATGGGATGCCGAACGATACCGGGGCCATCCTCCCTACAAAGGTTTCGTCTACCTTTACCGCGAAAGCGAATAGGGTTTCATTATATCCTTCCCAGGAGGTTTTATTCTTCTTCCTGCTCTGCCTCGTAAGAACGCAGTAATTGTTCCTGGATGTCTGGCGGAACCTGGGTATATTCAGCGAACTTCATGCTGTACATGGCACGCCCGTGGGTCAGTGAACTCAGTGCAGTAGAATATTTGTTCAGTTCTGCCAGGGGTACCTTTGCAGAAATCTTTTCAAATCCCTTCTCACTATTCATCCCAACCACAATGGCCCTTCTTCCCTGGAGGTCACTCATCACATCACCCATACGGTCGGCAGGTACGAGCACCTCCACATCGTAAACAGGTTCCATGATCTTGGGACCGGCAATCTTGAAGGCTTCACGAAAGGCATTTCTTCCGGCCAGTTTAAATGAGATTTCATTGGAATCCACCTGGTGCATCTTCCCGTCGTAGACGAATACCCTGATATCCCTGGCATAAGAACCGGTCAGCGGTCCTTCTTCCATTTTTTCCATGATCCCTTTCAGGATGGCTGGCAAAAAGCGTGCATCGATAGCCCCTCCGACGATACAATTATGATATATAAGTTTGCCTCCCCAGTCGAGGGATATCTCTTCCTTATTTCTGATGGATATTTTGATATCCTTGCCATTTACCCTGAATGTAGAAGGATCCGGTGAACCTTCCGTGTAAGGCTCGATGATCATATGGACCTCTCCGAATTGTCCGGCTCCCCCGGATTGCTTTTTATGGCGGTAATCTGCCTGGGCAACCCTGGTGATGGTCTCCCGGTAGGGTATCCTGGGCGGTATAAATTCGGTCTGCACATGATAAGTATTTTCCAGGTGCCATTTCACGATATTCAGGTGATGCTCTCCCTGTCCGTTCAGGATGATCTGCTTTAATTCCTTTGAATACTCCACCGTTACTGTGGGATCGGCCTCATGAATCCGGGTCAGAGCTTCTCCGAGCTTCTCTTCATCCCCCTCCGTTAGCGGTTTGATGGCTGTTCTGAATTTGGGCTCAGGGAAGCTTAGATCTGCAAGTTGTAAATTGGTATTGGACGAGAGTGTATGATTCGTTTTTGTATTTTTCAGTTTAACAGTACCACCAATATCGCCTGCACTCAATTTGCTCAACTTATTCCTGGTCTTGCCGGCCACGGCATACAATTGGGACAATCTTTCCTTTGTGCGGGTATTGTTGTTGGTAAGGTCAATCCCCTCGGTGATATTTCCGGAGATAACCTTGAAATAATTGATCTCCCCGATGTGGGACTCATATTCAGTCTTAAAAACAAAGATGGTGGGATCTCCCGTTGGATTGCATTTAATATCCTTGCCATCGATGGTTTTTTCATTGGTCATGTCACAGGGTGAAGGAAAAACATTGGTGATGAATTGCATCAGGCGGCCAACGCCTATATTATTGCTGGCAGCAGCACACATGACCGGGCTGATCCCGTTTTCGATCAGGCCCGTGGTGATCCCTTTCCTCATTTCGTCCTCACTCAGTGAATCATTCTCGAAAAACAGCTCCATGAGGGACTCATCATTTTCTGCAGCCTTCTCTACCAGTTCACCATGCAGTTCCTCAGCCTGTGCCTTATGTTCTTCAGGTATATCTGAAACAGTTGGTTTGCCACCGTCTTTTGGATACTTATACATTTTCATCTGGAGTACATCGATGATGGTATCAAAAGTCGGACCTGCATTCACCGGGTATTGGATCTGGGCCACTTTGCTCCCAAAATGCTCTTTCAGGGATTCCAGGCTCTTCTCATAGTTTGCCTTATCATGGTCGCACTGGTTGAGAACATATACAACCGGCATATTTTTCTGGCTGGCATATCGCTGGTGGATCTCTGTTCCCACTTCTACCCCGTTCTGAACATTGATCACCATCAGGCCTACATCAGTGACACGCAGGCTGGATATTACACCTCCGATGAAATCATCTGCACCCGGTGTATCTATTATATTGATCTTTTTGTCTGCAAATTCCGTGTAAAGGACAGATGAATAAATAGACCTTTCGTTTTCCTGTTCAATCTCTCTGAAATCAGAGACCGTATTTTTTTGATCCACATCACCCTTTCTTGAAATAATGCCTCCTTCCAGTAGCATGGATTCTGCCAGTGTTGTTTTTCCGGAACCTGAATTTCCCAGGAGAACGATGTTTTTTACCTGATCAGTCTGGTAAGTTTTCATGAAGTTACTATGGTTTTAAATGTTATTATTCTGTGGGAATATGTGTCTTATCCTGAAGCCGTTATTTACTGGCTGAAAATGGACTTGCAAAAGTAATATTTTTTTAAAAAGAACCAAGTTGAAAAGGCATTTTTGAAACCAGCATTTCAGCCGGGTATTAGAAGGCGTTAAAAAGACCATAAAACAGGGTCTAAAAACGGGTGGGAAACGTCCTAATTCCCAGTAAAATGGGCGGGAAGATGCCAAAGGCGGAAAATCGTAGAATTTTTTATTGTTTTTTAAAAAAAAAAGATACCTTTGCG
>DAOUVF010000385.1 GCA_030667765.1 Bacteroides sp. | reverse complement strand
TTTAGCTTATCCCGGCCCGGACAGGTGGAGGCGATGTTGTACGGGGTTGATGGATCACTTGTAGGACAATGGAATAATCTCCCCGGCTCCACTGGTTTAAACCATGTTAAACTGCCCCTCTCTGGGCATGGAAGCAGGCAGCTGGTATCAGGCATCTATATCCTTCGCATGGCCCATGGGGGAAGAGCCGATGCAAATAAACTGATAATAATACGATAAAACTATCGAGAGATCATTTTTGGTCTGGACTGACACTGGCATTCCTGTCGATCAGGTACATGATGGTATCCACAGATTTGCGGGTACTGAGCCCGTCCGGCGGTGTATTCTTACAATAATCAACGAGCTGTTCAACAGTTGAAATGGCTACATGCATCCTTGTATCAGAAGAGGCATAATAGATCAACACCCTGCCGTCATCGTCCCGGATCCAGCCGTTGTTGAATAATACATTTGAGACGTCCCCTATCCTTTCCTCATCCTGCGGTGCCATGAAATACCCCCCCGGGAAGTGGATGACCTTCGAGAGATCATTCAGGTCCGTCATGAACATATAGAGCACATATCGTAATCCTGCTGCTGTATTTCTTACCCCGTGTGCCAGTTGCAGCCAGCCTTCCGGTGTTTTGATGGGAGGGGGTCCCAGGCCGTTTTTCAGCTCATAAACAGTGTGATAGGCTTTTTCGCTTATGATCTTTTCATTCTCAACAAGGGGATATTTCATGTCCGTCACATAGCCAAGACCGATCCCGCCACCTGTCCCTACTTCGATAAATCCTTCCTGCGGACGGGTATAGAGGGCATATTTACCATACACGAATTCAGGGTGAAGTACCACATTACGCTGCTGTCCGGTACTGGAGATCAGGTCAGGCAACCTTTCCCACTGCTTCAGATCCCTGGTACGGGCGATGCCGGCACTGGCAACCGCCATGCTCGTGTCTCCCGGAGGTGCTGAAGAGTCACCTCGTTCGGTACAGAAGATCCCATAGATCCAGCCGTCCTCATGCCGTGTCAGCCGCATGTCGTAAACGTTGATGTCAGGATCCTCATTCTCCGGTAATAGAACCGGTTTATCCCAGAAACGGAACCCATCAATCCCGTTGTCACTTTCCGCCATTGCAAAGAAAGATTTCCTGTCCCAGCCTTCCACCCTGACAGCCAATACATATTTATCATTGAACTTAATGGCTCCCGCATTGAAAGCTGCATTAAAACCTATCCGCTGCATAAGCCGGGGATTGGCAATGGGGTTCAGGTTATATTTCCAATTAAGCGGAACATGTTCCGCCGTGATAACGGGATACCGGTACCGGTGGTATATCCCGTTGTAGGCTTTGAGGCGTTTATTTTTGCGGTTAACCAGGGACTCATACTCCTGGATGATCTTGTTCAGCCTCTTATTGAATTTAGCCGATGCATCTGATTTTTTCTTTGCCATATGTTTCAATTCATGTTATCCGGCAGTTCAATATAATAAATTCCCCCCACAATTTGGCGTTTCGCTTTGATGGTATCAGGAGTTCCGGTATTTTTGATGTTTGTCAAACAAAACAAACTGAACAATGACTAAAGTAACTGTACAGGAGATCGCCAAAATGATTGACCATTCCCTGCTTCATCCTACCATGGATGACCAAACCCTGAAAGATGGCATTGAACTGGCCAGGAAGCATGATGTAGCATCGGTATGCATCAAACACTATGCGGTGAAGATGGCAGCTGAAATGCTGCAGGGTTCAGATGTGCTGGTTGGCAGCGTGATCGGTTTCCCCCAGGGCAACAGCCGGGTCGATGTCAAGGTATTCGAAACGGAAAGAGCCATAGAAGACGGGGCAGATGAAATTGATATGGTTGTGAATATTGGTAAGGTTCTATCGGAGGACTGGGACTACATCGATGCAGAGATTGCTGCTGTTGCCGCTGTCACCAAGAAACACAGGGCCGCCCTGAAGGTGATATTTGAAAATGATTTTTTACCCGATGACAAATTCAAGATAAAACTCTGTGAGATATGTAACAGTCACCAGGTTGAATTTGTCAAGACCTCGACCGGTTACGGTTTTCTGAAGCAGGCTGACGGGAGCTACAATTACAGGGGGGCCACTCACCCGGACCTGCTATTGATGCGCAAACATGCTGATCCCGGTATACAGGTAAAAGCCGCCGGCGGAGTGCGGACCCTCGAAGATACCCTGAAAGTCAGGGAGCTGGGCGTGACGCGGATCGGGGCCACTGCTACAGAAGCCATCCTGGGGGCCATTGAGGGTGAAGAGGCAGGCGATATCCCGGAAGGATACTAATATACCCAGGCCTGTGGCAATGAGAACACGATTCATCATCCTGGTTGTTTTGATAGGAACGGTTTTTTATGTGATCGGTAAAGTGCTTCATATACAAAAAGTGAAAGAGAATGCCACTATGCCTAATTTTGAGATCCTTTTAGGTGATGACAGTTACCAACAGCAACTGGTGGCATTCAGGAATGAATTCAGATCCACAGATATGCCGGATTGCCCGTTTTTCCTTTTCGGAATGGGAAACAGGACAAAACTCATTTACAAAAATGGAATATTGCGGAACGCACTGACAGGAGAGATCCTGAAGGAATGGCAGGTAAGCGATGAAGTTATTTTACCCAATAATTACATGGTAAAACTTGAAACATCAGGGGCCGAGGTATTTCTTTACGAAAATGAACATGGGTTTTTCATCAGGGAGGGTGGTGATGTGGAACTTATCCCGGGCTCAGGTACACCAGTAAAGCTGCCGGATTTTACCGGTCACCCTTACAGTGAGATCCTAAAGGTATTGAACCATGAAATCCTGGTTAACATCGTGGATAGCAAGCCTGTACCGAATTTCTTCGTTTACAATAAACCATGGAGACGCGATGCGGCCATGATGGCCATGTGCCTTGAGGAGACAGGGAACCTGGAATTAATAAGGGATTGGGTAATGGGCTTAACTGATCCCTATGACCGGAACAATGCTGGTGAGACGGAAGCGGATAACCTTGGACAAACCCTCTACCTTTTGTCCCTTTTCACGGATAAATCACATCCATTGGTTGGGGATATCTTAAAGGAGGTTGAGAAATTTGAAGTCAGGGATGAATATGGTTTTTACATAAAAGGACGTTCAGATTTTCATGAAACACCGGTCTACCAGACCAAATGGCTGAAATACGGACTGAAATCACTTGGATTGGAGGATGATTACAACATTCCCATGGTCCGGGATAATTATGCTTCCCTGTTCTGGTGGGATTATAAAGATTCCTATATGCCTGGGACCACAGATGCGGGTGAGGACTGGAAACATGACAGGTATCCCTACATAGGTTGGGCAGCCGATCATTTCCATGGCAGGACGCGTAACCCGATCAGCAACAGGGATTATCCGTTGACCTGGGAAACCCAAGCTTCTCAGGCTCATTATGAAGGGATGAAAATGGTGGATAATATTTTTACAGAGCATAAAACCTCAGTGCCCCATACCTGGCATGCAGCAGAGGTATTTCTATACCTGATTGAAAATTTGTAACA
>DAOUVF010000260.1 GCA_030667765.1 Bacteroides sp. | reverse complement strand
TTATCTATACCCTGTTTGCTTCCCTGATGATTGCCTTGTTACTGACCCCGTACCTGGCCAGTATTTTTCTCAGAAAACATGCAGCTAAAGCCAGAAAGAGGCGGGAAATCAATTTAAAATCCTTTCTGAAATATTTTATACAAGGACCTTACAGGAAAACACTGGATATTGCTTTACGCAGACGTGGACTAACCATTATCCTTTCACTCGCATTGCTGGTGGGAGCATTGTTCCTGTTTCAATTTGTAGGGGTCAGTTTCTTCCCGAAGGCAGAGAAACCGATATTCATGATCAGGATACATACACCGGAAGGAATCAATATTGATAAATCCGATGTAGTTGCCAGGAGGGTGGAATCTTTGCTTGACACCATGAGTGGGGTTAAACATTATGCAACCAATGTCGGGCATGGAAATCCAAGGATCTACTACAATATCTTTCCTAAACGCTTTAAGCGGAATTTCGCAGAAATATATGTTGAGATGGAGGAATATGAAGTTGAGCAATTTGATGGAATGATCCAGGATCTCCGGGAGCTGTTCAGTGATTTCCCCGGGGCCGGGATCAATGTTAAGGAATTTGAACAGGGAACTCCCATCGAAGCCCCTCTTGTCATAAAAATTACCGGTCCGAATCTGGATGTTCTTAAAAAACTGTCTGATGATTTTGAAGCTTTTCTCAGGGAGGAACCCGGACTGGTAAATATCGATAATCAACTCAGCAGGTCAAGTACAGACTTCTATTTCAATATCAATCGTGACAAGGCAAGTATGCTGGGAGTGCCGGTTTATGAGATTGACCGGACTATCCGGACTGCCATTACGGGAATGCCGGTATCCAGTTTCAGGGATGTGGACGGGAATGAGTATGATATTGTACTGAGGCTTCCTTTCGATGACCGGATCAGGCTTGAAGATTTTGACAGGATCTATGTCAGTTCTCTTTCAGGACGACAGATACCTCTAATGCAGCTGGTCCGGCTTGAACTCAAGGAAGCTCCCGGGATCATCACACATTTTGACATGGACCGCAACGGAAGCCTGACAGCGGATATCCGGAAAGGCTATGACCTGGATAAGATCGCTGCCTCCCTTGATTCACGGTTCCGTGACTATCCACTTCCGGCAGATTATGAGTATAAATTTACCGGTGAGTTGGAGAGCCGGGAGGAAAGCTTTGGGGGAATGGCACGGGCAAGCCTCATTGCATTGATTGCTATTTTTGCCGTTCTGGTATTACAGTTCAGGTCATTTTCCCAACCATTCATCATCTTCTCTGCATTTCCACTGGCCATGATAGGATCCGTGCTGGCCCTGTATATCACAGGATACTCTTTCTCCTTCACTGCCTTCATCGGATTGATAAGCCTGATCGGTATTGTTGTTAATAATTCCATAATCCTGGTGGATTATACTAATAAGCTGATTGATCAGGGTATGGATAAAATTGCTGCCATCAAAGAGGCTGGAGAGACAAGGTTTACTCCCATTGTCCTTACCACGCTGACCACCATCGGGGGACTCCTCCCCTTGACGCTTCGTGGCGGAACGCTGTGGGCACCGATGGGATGGACCATAATTGGCGGGTTGTTCGTTTCCACCTTTATGTCACTGCTGGTCGTGCCGGTACTCTACCGCCTGTTGACAAGGAAACAAAATGCCAGGGTGGTTTAATTCTTCTTCTTATCCTTGATCCTGTTATATTTCATGGCTTTCAGGATCCAGTTTGCAAGGGGTTTTTCAGGGTTCCTTTTGCGGAGATTAATATACCATCCAAGCTTTTTACTAACAGGCAATTTATGGCTTTCGACAAATTCGATAAGGGTTCCGTCAGGGTCTTCGACATATGAGAAATGTCCTGCTGCTTCTCCCATGTCAAAAGTTTCATCATGTTTATGGGAGGAATCAACGGTAAAAGGAAATCCCTTTTCCTCACATTCTGCACGTAATACATCCATACCGATAATATCATAACAGAGGTGTATGAATCCCAGGTCTCCCCATTGCCTGCCCTCATAAATCCTGTTTGGCCGGCGGTCCTTTACCTCGACCAGTTCGATCTGGCTGGGACCAAAAAGACGGCTGAATGTGCCTCTTACGTTTTTGCTGTGTTTGAGCAATACCCTTCTGAATGTATGTCCACCCCCGGGAAGATCGGCCAGGTCATCAAATTTCTCTTCCACGTCATATATTACATCATCATAACCAAGGATCCCGCTGTAAAGCTTTCGTGCGCGGGCTATGTTGGAAACACCGATCCAGGCACCAAATGTGGCACCGGTTAATTTATTTTCATTTCGAAAGATCGAATCATCCTCGACCACCTGGAAAAGATTATCATATGGGTCTTTCACGAAGAAATGCTCACCTCCGGCCGGATTTTTTGAGATCCCGTTAATATTGATGCCTTTGTTTTGAAAAAACTGGTAGCTGTCTTTGATGTTTGATGATTTGATTTTCGCAGCGTTGATGCCCAGGTCCCCCAGGTAAATACGGTGCTTGGGTGGTACCGGGGTCCTTTTGGTATACTGCCATATCTCAAATCCGCCTCCACCCTGAAGATTTAAAGCCAGGGCGGCATGCCTTGCCTGTGGTTGTCCGCCGGTATAGGGCAGCATCAGGTCTGCCACTGTGTTATCTTCAAAAACCCTGATGTCCATCCCAAAATGCTCACGATACCACTTCCAGGCCTCTCGCAGATTGCCCACACCAATCCCGATCTGCTGGATGCCACTGATTATTTTTTCTTTCAGATCGCCTCTCTTCATGTTGTGCATTTCCAATTTTCTGCGAAGATACTATTTCTAATCCATTTTTACTGTTAAATTGCTGTTAAGCAGGTTAATCAGAATTCATATTAATAAGTTTTGAAGCTCATTTCCGAATGAGTTCATCAACCGTTATGATGATATTTTTACGCAGATTTTTGAGCGATTCCAGCTGCTCATTTTTACGGCTGGTCAGTATCTGGTATTTCCATAAGGACCTCAGTTTTTTAAACCAGATGAAATAGGTATGTGCAAATAACCCTGTCAGGGGCAGGCTTGCTAAAAAGGCCCATTTGATCCAACCGGGGTCTGTGAGGATCCAAACGGGTATGAAGAGAATAAGATAATACAATGGGAACAGGATCATTCCGATGCCATATTTAAAGGTACTGTGGAACTGGGGATCCTTAATCTTCTTTGATATTTTCGCTGTTAACCAGTAAGGGAAACAGTTGGTGATCGCACCGTACATAAAAACCGGCAGCAAGGCCAGCATGCCCAGATCAGACAGGATCAGGGCGATCCAGGAATACCTGGAATGCTTAAATAGCCAGTCGCGCATCTTCAACCCTTCAACCCCCTCTCTGTATGCTGTACATAATTCATCCAGTTTCCGGATCTTATCCCCTTCTTCCTGTTCAACCTCATATAGCTTCCCGATCATATGCTGGTCAGCTACCAGCCTGTTGTAGAGCGTGTTTTTCTCAGCTCCTGTCTGTTTGCGCATCTCATCATTGTATACCGAACGGAGCAACATGTACATTTCATAATGGTCATCGGACCGGATGTCGATCATGTACTTTCTCATCTCACCGGCCAGCCTCTCCCGTAACATATTGATAGCTTTTGGCTGGTTTTCAAGATATGCTGCAAAGTATTCACTGACTTCTATGGGTTCCCCGAACTGCACAAATAATTTACTCCTGAAATTGCTGTAATTGGAATAATCAATCCCCATTGGAACAATGACTACATGTGGCTGCTCTCCAAATTGTTCCTGTGCCTGGAAGGCAATGCGGAAAATTCCCTTGACCAGTGGCCGGAGCCTGCGCTTATCTCCATGATTTCCTTCTGGCATGATAGCTACCGGGCATTTTTTTCTCAGCAGCACAGCCATTGTTTCCTGGAAGACCTCTTCGTTTTTGCCCAGTTCACTGGCGCCATCACGTATCCTGTAGACCGGTAATATCTTGAAAATGCGCAACATGCCGGCGATAAATTTATTCTTAAATATATCAGCGCGGGCAAGGAAGACCGGATCACGACGGGAGGCCATATGGGTCGCTATGGCATCCATCAATGCATTCTGGTGGTTGAGAGCAAGCAAAACAGGCCGGTCCTTTGGTATCCTCTCCCTGAATTTTACCTCTCTCCGGCTATAGAAGATCCAGAGGACAAAAGCCGCATAAGTCTTCTGGAGTCTGAATCTCAGGGAAAACCTGTCTATGGTTTTTTTGGTCATTCTGTAATGATTAGTGCTTTTTTAATCAGGCGTTTAAAGTAAGCGGTACATGTGTCGTGCATGCAGGATTTTATTGGAAGATTGGGATGCCTATGTTTCCTGGTTGGTAAAACGAAGGTAAAAAAAAAACCTGAAATGCTTATATTGCGCTTAAACTCGCATAGAAATGGAAAAGAAATTTGCAAATATCCCGGTAAAGGATTTAACTGATAATGTATTCAAGCAGATCGGTGATGACTGGATGCTGATAACCGCAGGTGATCAGGAAAATTTCAATACAATGACGGCCAGCTGGGGGGCCCTTGGCATTCTCTGGCATCTGCCCGTGGCATTCTGCTTTGTAAGGCCACACAGGTACACCTTTGAATTCATGGAGGCCTCAGATTTTTACACACTGTGCTTCCTGGAGTACCAGTACCGGGAGATCCTGCAGTTTTGCGGAACCCGCTCCGGGAAAGATGTCGATAAGGTTGCAGAAACGGGCTTGGTCCCTCTGACCACCGAAACCGGAAATATTTATTACGAACAATGCAAACTGGTGCTGGAATGCCGGAAGCTATATTCTGACTGGCTGACAGAAGAAAGTTTTGTGGTACAGAACCTGACAGGGAAAAATT
>DAOUVF010000399.1 GCA_030667765.1 Bacteroides sp. | reverse complement strand
CCGTAACCAATGAACCAGTGACGCAATAAATTATTGAACAGGACTCCGGATTCATAATAGCCTTTCTCATAAGATTCCTGGTCGAGGTTAACATGGTTGGGATCATAGGTAAACTGTCCAAATCCAACACTGGTGGCCAGTACGATCCCCGGCTGGAACTTTCCCCGGCTGAACAGGAGTTTGCCGAAATCCTGCTGGAAATGGATATTGGCAAAACTGCCGGAAACAAATTCATTGAGCCGCATGGTGGCAAAGCTGTTTTCGGATTCGATGGTAAATATGCCGTAACTTCCAATACCGGCATACAGCAGCGGATAGGGCAGGCTCCTGTCAGCCCAGCCTCCGGCCAGGGCAATTTTTGTGTCCCCGAGTGATTTGCTGACAAAGGTCTTGGTGATCTTGGCTTCAACTTTTGCATATTCATATTCACCTCCCAGTACCGGGAGTCCCAGGCGAATATTGGCATAAACTACAGGGTAGTTGGTACCCAGAGACAACCTGTGCCCCCTCGGTGTTTCAAGAAATTTTTCCTTGTATGCATACCTCAGTAAAACGCCCGTTTCGGTGATGGGGAAACGATCCGTCTCCTGCTCTCCCTCCGGTGTGCTCACCACATACCGGTAATCAGAAGTAACCAGCCTGGTGGCCTGGGAAAGGTAAGTATTGATTTTCACATACCGCAATGCAGGGAATTGTAGTTCAAGGGCTTTTTCCTCCATGATATCTTTTTCCGCGATCAGGAAGCTGCGGAATACTTCCGAAGAAGTTATAGGAGGCTTGTCAAGAAACCTGAAACCGGCGGTTTCCACAACATCATTGTCATATTTGAATTTGAGCCATGCATCCTTTCTATAGTTCAGGTTGAATTTTAGATATCCCCCGTATTTCAGCCTTTTATCCCTGCTGCCATAAGCCACCTTGCCGCCGATGCTGAACCACCATGCTAACTTTTCATTGGTCTCTGCAGCAGCGCCGAACCGGAATCCTTCATACTGGTTCCAGTGGATCAGGCTGCGGTAATCGAGGTTCAGGAACCCGATGGGAATATAGCCGGCGGCAAAAGTCTCAAAGATCTTCAGGGTACGGTCCAGGTGCACTTCCTCTCCCACGCTGTCAATAAAATGATAGGTATTGGAATCTTTCCTGGTCAGTGGATTCACCCGGTACTGTGACCAGTAGTTCTCGTCCTGTTTATGGGCACCATTGTCCACCTCCAGCTCGATGTGGTCAAATTCCCTGTTTTTAAATTCCGGGTCAAGCTGAATGTCGGAAAGATAACTTTTACCTATTCCGAGCAGTTTTACCGGCTTTCCGTTTGCCTCGGCATTATTCGGACTGAGGATGATATCTGTATTCAACTGGACCGGGAACCATTGTTGATCTTCTACATATTCATATTTCTGCTGGATCCTGATCCTGAATATTCCTTCTGTCTCTGATGCTTCCGCGATCACATTCTGTATGGCATATCCCCTGGAGTTGATATGGAGGATACCTTTCAGTCCATCGAAATTCCTTCCCTTCAGCGGACGGTAGGAGATCACAAAAAGCGAGTCCATTTGTTCCGTAAACACGGTATCCTCGATGATGAACAGGTATTTTTTAGTACTCCCCTTGCTGATGGGATTCAGGTATTTTTTGTCCCATATCATGATCAATTCATCATAGAAGCTGGTGGACTGGATCTGGGAAGCCAGCAAGGTGAATGAAGGGTCCCTGAACCCCGAAACCCTGGAAGCCGTAACCACCTCCTTGTTTTTATCCGGGGGTTTGAATTTTCGTTCGCTCACGAACTCCATCAGGAACAGGTGCTTTCTTTCGAGGAATTTTTCCAGGTCCTGCCGGGAACTGTCCATTTCACTTTCCAGTGAATCTGGTCCTGCCTGGAACATGGAATCGATATCCATGGTAAAATACATTTTGCTGTAGGAAGTGTAGGAAAAGGACCGCTGTTTTTCCGGGTTGTTCAAGTTCCTGTTGTCGCTGGCCAGACGGATGATGCGATGGGCCGGGTTAATGCCGGGTAATATGGTCACTTCGGCTATATCATAGGCTTTCCTGTCCAGTTCAATAAGCAGGGTCTCACCCGGCCGGATATCCTTCTTTGCAATAAACCTGGGATGGTAGCCTACATAACTGAATTTCAGGAAATCTATATCCTGTGAAGAGGAAATACTGAATGCTCCATCGATATTGGAAACCGTTCCCTGTCCCGATGCAAGGTAGGTGATATTCACAAAGGCCAGCGGACGACGGGTCCTTGTGTCAATGATCTGTCCCCGGACAGGCTCCCGCTGTACGGATAAGGGCTGCCCGGATACCAGTGTCAGGATCCATAGGCTGAGCAGCAATATGATACCGGTTTTCAATGATCTACGCATCCCTGATTAGATTGGCTGGCCCTGTGATGGTTTTTTCCTGCTTTTCCCGGGAACAGACATTTTGAGCATAGCAATCTCCTTGTCGGTTAAATGTCTCCAGTGTCCCCTTGAGACTCCCTTTTTGGTCAATCCTGCAAAGTAAACCCGGTCTAATTTCTCGATCCTGTAATCAAGATGTTCAAAAATTCTCCTGACTATGCGGTTCCTTCCGGAATGGATCTCCATACCAACCTGTCTTTTGTCCTTCGCATCAGCATACTGGACACTGTCAGGCCTGATAAAACCGTCTTCCAGTTCGATCCCATTACTTATCTGTGCCATGTCACCTGTTTTCATGTTTTTGTTCAGGAAGACATGGTAGACTTTTTCCCGGTTATAGGAGGGATGTGTCAGCGCTTCCGCCAATGCCCCGTCATTGGTAAACAGCAGGACCCCGGTGGTGTTGCGGTCAAGCCGGCCCACCGGGTAGATCCTTTCGGGGCAACAGCCCCTGACCAGGTCCAGGACCGTCTTCCTGCCATGTGTATCCTTCACCGTGGTAACGCAATCCTTTGGCTTATTCAGGAGGATGTATACCTTTTTTTCTCCCTGCAGTCTCTTTCCGTTATGGGTGACCACATCTCCCGGGCCAACCTTTGTGCCAAGTTCGGTGATGGTTTTGCCATTCACTTGGATGGACCCGAACCGTATCAATGTATCAGCCTCCCTGCGTGAACATACACCTGTATTGGCAATAAACTTGTTCAGCCTGACCTTTTGGGGAGCTTGATGCCTCCCCGAACTTGATTTATTCTTCATGAAGGCCAAATTTACGATTTTTTTACGCTGTTGGTGTTCGAAAAATTGTTAGCATCTTTGTGACATGACACTGATAAAATCTATTTCCGGCATCAGGGGAACCATCGGTGGAGATCCCGGAGATGGCCTTACACCCCTGGACATCGTAAAATTCACATCTGCCTATGCAGCCTGGATTAAGGAGTCTCTGGGCAAGCCTGAACTCAAGGTTGTGCT
>DAOUVF010000479.1 GCA_030667765.1 Bacteroides sp. | reverse complement strand
GATGATCTCCTGCCCTGAAGGTCCAACACCGAGCATCATAAAACCCAGCATTCCATTGATAGCAGATATCATAGCCATGCTCCGGCCGCTTGGATTATGTTCACGGAATTCCCTGTTCTGCATCCCCATTTCAAACATTGATTCCAGCATTTCAAAAACATCTTCAGCATATCTTCTGTAGAGATCGCTCAATTTTTCATCCTCGAAAGCCTTGACCATTGATAAAAAATAGAATTTCAGGTTTTCCTTATTGTCCATCCAGTAGCTTACGTATTCTGAGATAAATTCCTTGAGCCCCTTTTCCATACTCCTGTTCAGCAATACCCTTCTGAAAATTTCTTCTTCAGGTACTGATAATTTCTGGTTGGCATATATAAGGATCTCATCCTTGCTCCTGAAATGATGGTACAAACCACCCTTGCTTAGCGAAGCACGCCTGGCAATGTTGTCCATGGAAGCCCCTTCGTAGCCTCTTTCAAGGAATTCCTGAACAGCCGCCTGGACGATTTCCTCTGTTCGAATTTCTTTTGCTTTTTTCCTGGTCATAGCAGTTTACATACCGACGGTCGGTTTGTAAAATTATAGAATTCTGGGATTAAAGTCAATAGATCTTTGCTATTTTTATTCAATCCCAAAATAGAACAATATGCTGAGAATTTTCTGCTATACCTTGATAATCTGCCTGTTCACAACAGGAATCATAAAAGGGCAGCTGGACCCGGTACTTACGAGGGGACCAGAAAACGGTCATTTAATCATTGCAGGTGGCAATTTGCACGATACCAGTGTGTTCAATTTATTCATCCGGCTGGCCGGGGGACCCGAAGCTCCTGTTGTTATCATCCCAACGGCTGCAGATGATAGTTTCTTTGATGAGGATAGTGCAATGATCACCCTCGAGAGAAGGTACCACAGCCTGGGATTCAAAAATATCACCATATTGCATACTAGGGATCCCGGAGAGGCCGAAACCAAATCATTTACAGAACCCATAACATCGGCCAGGGGTGTATGGTTCCCCGGTGGCCGACAATGGAGGCTGGCTGACTCGTACCTGAACACACTTACCCACAGGGAACTCAATAATCTTCTTTCCCGGGGAGGTGTAATCGGTGGATCCTCTGCCGGGGCAACCATACAGGGGTCATTCCTGGCCCGTGGAGATACACGTGCCAACACGATCATGGCAGGGGATCATCTTGAGGGATTGTCATTTATCGAGAATGTAGCCATAGACCAGCATTTACTGGCACGCAACAGGCATTTCGATATGTTCGAGATCCTGGAATTGTATCCGGACCTTCTGGGAATAGGGCTGGACGAAAATACTGCCATTCATGTAACGGGGGATACTTTCGAAGTGATGGGTCGCAGTTATGTTGCCATATACGACCGGAGCCGCTGGTCTCGGGAGAGGGATACCACATATCAGATGTCCGCAGAATCAAAAGAATTCTACTTTCTGCGAAGGGGACAGCGCTATGATATGCGCACAAGAACGGTTATTAGATAATTTTAATGGCGCTGGTTTTTCTTTTTAAAAATTCATGTTAATTTTAGGTAAATAAATTCTTAACCACTACCATAGCTCCCCCATGAGAAAAACCGCTTTTGCTTCTTCCGCTCTTTCAGTCATGACATTGGTCCTGGGACTCCTGTTCATGTTGCACCAGATACCCTACAGCAATTATATTCTTGCCCTCAGCCTGTTCTTACTGGCTGTCTCCCTCATTATTTTTTATACGCTCAATAAACAGATCATGTATGTTGTAGGCGCTATTTTTTGCTTTCTCCCCATGGCAGGTATGATGTTCAGGCAACTCAGCCTGCCGGGTGCAGAACTGATCATCACAGGGGGATTGTTCCTGTTTGCCATCCTTTTCATTCCATGGTATGCATATAGGAGCTACAAAAGATCAATCAGATAATCTCTTTTATAATGCTGTTTAACTTCCGGTTAAAAGCCTGGGGATCTTCCAGCTGAATAAAATGTCCCACTCCTTCTACAAACCTTACCTCGAAATCAGGATACAGTTCCCGGTTAGCTTCAATATCAATGGGGTACATTCTTGAATTGATGGAATAAATGGGGATATCCAATCCATCAAGCAGTTCAACCGGGTCGGTGGATATATAATTAATCATGGCCGAAATACCTACTTCTGCAAGACCATTGGCCATGTCTTCTGCAATTTCCATGATCAATACACTATCCGCAGCGGGAGGGAACATCCCGCGCACAAAATCAATGGTAGTTTGATAAAAATCCAGTTTGAAAGGTTGAACAATCTGAGCAATCATGGAATCGGAAAGTGCATATTGAAAACCCTGGTAGGTATCAACTCCTATCACTGCCAGGGTCTGCTCTTTCAACTTACCTGCCGCAGCGAGGATCACCCCTCCGCCCATGGAATGGCCGACCAATATGATCCTTCCCAGTTCAAGGTGTTTTATCACGCTTGCCACATCCATACCGAAGGCCTGCATAGTATAATCATCACGTACCGTTCCAGACTTGCCATGCCCGGCCAGGTCTATTGTTACTACCTTATATTCCTGTGAAAAAGTATCGACCTGTTCCCTC
>DAOUVF010000398.1 GCA_030667765.1 Bacteroides sp. | reverse complement strand
GACCGATCACCTTGATATAAAAATTACTGATGTCCACCAGCTGGAGAATCGGATGATCATCTTCGGCCTTGACAATTATATTATATGGCTGGTTCCTCACATGGGTGCAGGTTGTCTGCCAGGAGAACCTTGAAACATTGAATCCCTGCCTGTCAATACAGGGTCGAATGTAGCGGGACTGTCATTAAACAGGAAGGGACCGCCAGTGGCATACTGTGTAATCCCGTTACTGTCAGGATCGGTGGCAAGTATATCATATTCCAGCAGGTTCCCCGCTTCTATGCAGAAATTATGCAGGGGCATGATTTGAGGAGGGCGGTTATCCGTACTGTGTACATCGATCTGCATGTCCCTGGCAATGCTCCCGATCTTCACACCGAATCTCCATTCTTCTATTTCGATGGCGATATTGTAAACGCCTGTATCAACCGGTGTATCCCAGATCAGGTCCCCTGTTATTGCATCAATATAAAGGCTGTCGCTGGCCAGGGGCAGGGTATAATCCTCAATGGGTTCCCCATTTTCTTCTGTGCAGACGGTCAGTTTATATGATATGCTGTCACCATCCGGATCAAAAGCCGCCGGGTTATGGACAAATATCTGGCCGATAGCTGCCCTGTCTATCGGGGGATTGAGCAGAATGGGTGTACTGTTATGTCCTATGCCCGTATTGATGACAATCGTAGTCTTGACAGAAAAGATCACGTTGACAGAATTGGGAATGTTCAGGACCCCGAAATTTCTGTTTGGATCCTGGACCACTATGGTGTAGGTACCCGGACCGGGGAATGTGTGTGATGTCTTGTACTGGTTCCAGAAATACCAGTTAGGGAGGGAAAGTTTCTGTGTCCTCGGTGCTATGGAAACACTTTGATCTCCCCACTGTACCTCAAGCTCATTCCGGTCAGCTGCAGACCTGGAGTAAGTAAAGGTCTGGATCAGGATATCGAAGGTAAAGGGATCAGCGGTGTTCTGGGAAAGGGTGATCTCACCCGCCCTGTTATGCGTGGCATATGTCCCGCTTACAGTCAGAAATCCGGTTAACAGTATGATGAGTATCTTTCTCAACAAAGGCAGTTTATTTCTTTATATAAAATGATAATTCAGTCGTTTTATTGTCCAGCCGGTATCCATTTTGTTTTTCATTAAAGGTTACGATCATCAAATTGGTCTGATCACTGAATTTCTCCAGCATTACACGGTTCACAATATCAACCTTTCGAATTTTACCATGATGTTCATATCTGTAAAACAACCAAATAGCCTCTTCGTTCAATTTAGCTTCCACAAATTGCAGATCCACTGTCTCTGTCCCGTTGAAAACAAGCTGCAGGGCCTCATGTATGTATTCATTAACCGCCGATATCTTGTCCCCGGGATCCTCCCTCTCAATAATATTCAACTGAACCCCGTACTTATGTAATATGATATCCTGGAAGTCATCTGCAAATATTTTTACAGATAACTCAACCTTTCCCCTAACAGGATCCAGGTCAACGTTGGTTACCGATACATGAACCGGATGAAGCCAGGAGGAACATAGCAGCCAAATCAACCCCGTCAATCTTATCATCAATTTCCTGCATCTTATACGTTTTCGTAGCAAAATTACAATATTTTTGTTTTCTGAAATGTTAAAAGTATGACAACATTCGAACTATACTTCTCTCTCGGGTTCGATCACATCGCAGATCTTGCCGGTTATGACCACATTCTGTTTTTGATGGCGCTCTGTGCTGTCTACAGCATCAAAGAATGGGCCAAAGTGTTAATTCTGGTAACGGCATTTACATTGGGACATACCCTGACACTTGCCCTGGCTACCCTGGACCTGATCCGGATCTCAACAAGCCTCATTGAATTTTTGATCCCTGTTACCATTATCATTGCAGGCATATGGAATATCTTGCAGCGGTCTGGTTCGGACCATACCCTTTCATATCGGTTCAAATATTCTATAGCCTTGTTCTTCGGATTGATACATGGACTGGGGTTTTCAAACTACCTGAGGAGTTTGTTGGGGACCGAGCAGGATTTGCTGCTGCCGCTGTTTTCATTTAACCTGGGATTAGAGTTGGGGCAGATAATGATCGTATGGGTGGTATTACTGGTTTCCTTTGTCCTGGTGAACATGATCGGCATGAAGAGAAGGGAGTGGAACCTGCTCCTCTCGGGAGCAGCCATTGGAGTATCCCTTATCCTTTGTGTTGAAAGATGGCCCATTTAGGCTGTGTGGATCGTCTGGAATACTTTGTAAATTTATACTGTGAGTTGGCAGCCATACATAAAAGATTTCAAGATGTTCCTGCAGTTGGAAAAATCCCTCTCTGCCAATTCCATCGAAGCCTATACCCGTGATATTGATAAGCTGGTGAGATTTATGGAGTTACAGTATGATTCACTGCCGCCTGCCCGGGTGGAACTCCACCACCTGACCTCTTTTCTTGCCTGGGTAAATGAACTGGGTTTAAGCGCCAGGTCGCAGGCAAGGATCATTTCCGGGATTAAGTCATTTTACAAGTTCCTGCTGCTGGAAGATATCATTGAAACAGATCCGACAAGCCTGCTGGAAACCCCCAGGATAGGGAGGAAGCTCCCGGAAGTCCTCAATCATGAAGAAGTGGAACTGATCCTGGCAGAGATAGACCTTTCAAGCCCGGCCGGCAGAAGGAACAAAGCCATACTGGAGGTACTCTATGGATGCGGATTGAGGGTTTCCGAGCTAACGGAACTGAGGTTGTCCCATGTATATTTTGACCAGGAGTTTATCAGGGTCACAGGAAAGGGCAATAAGGAACGGCTGGTGCCTATCGGAAGAATTGCGCTGAAGGAGATCAGGAACTACCTTCCCGACAGAAATTCCCTGCCCGGGATCGAACGGGATCACGAAGATATACTCTTCCTGAACCGGAGGGGCCGCAGGTTGTCCAGGGTCATGATCTTTACCATAATCAAGGACCTGGCCGCAGCGGCCGGCATAAAGAAAAATATCAGTCCACATACATTCAGGCATTCCTTTGCCACAGAACTGATTGACAGGGGTGCGGACCTGCGGGCCGTGCAGGAAATGCTGGGACATGAATCCATCCTGACCACTGAAATATATACCCATCTTGACCGTGAATTTTTGAGGGATGCGATCATCCGTTTCCACCCCCGGAGCAAACACTGATTACCACCCCTTATTTGTCACTTATTTAGATTTGATTTAAGCATATTTTAAATACATTTGTACTTTCAAAAATTTAGGTACTAATTGGTTGAATTATAAATACATTAAAATGTCAAAAGTCAAAAGAGTTTACAAATTCGGGAACAAAGAAGCAGAAGGTAAAACCGATATGAAAAACCTGCTGGGCGGCAAGGGTGCCAACCTGGCTGAAATGAACCTGATCGGGG
>DAOUVF010000142.1 GCA_030667765.1 Bacteroides sp. | reverse complement strand
TTGGCCATTTCCCTGGCTTGTTTCTGTGACTGTTCCAGAAGCTGGGCAGTCCGCATATTCATTTTAACGGTGGCAACAGCTGAAGCAATGCTTTCTGCCAGTTTTTCGACAAAGGTGATTTCATGTTCTTTCAGTACATTGACAGAAGCTAACTCTATCACGCCAAGTATTTCATTCTCAAGCTTTAATGGGACGATTAACAGGCTCCTTGGCTTACATTCACCCAGACCGGAGGAAATATTCAGGTAGTTATCCGGGATCTCGGTCAGGAATATCTTGTCCTGTTCTATTGCGCATGTACCGACCAGACCTTCTCCAAAGGAAAATTGTTTCTGGATATATTTTTTCCGATCAAAAGCAAAGGAAGCGATCAGTACAATGCCCGGCTCAGTCTCCGAATCATCCACCAGGAAGAAACCACCTGCGCTTGCATCCAGGTAGCTCACCAGTTCCTGGATCACATGTTCAGCCAGGATATTGATCTCATTATTGTAAATTCTGAGGATTTCGCCGAACTTTGCTATTCCTTCATTTGACCATCTTCTCTGGTCGCTTGATTGTTGATGCTTAAGATCTTCCGCCTTGGCAATTGATATCTGTTTTTCCATACGGATCAAGGCATGTGCCAGGCTATCCTCCCTGCTCAGGGCCTCAAGTCCACCGGGATCTTTACCTTCAGCCAATGCAGTGGCAAAACTTGTTTTGTCCATCAGGTTTTTTGAAAATCTTTTCAACAGGAGAGAGATCTCAGACAGCTCATTTTTGCCTTTGATCAACAGTACATCAGGTGTCCTGCCGCTAACAAGATCCCTGATCGATTTTATCAGTAATTGAAGCTTATGGCTGATTGACCTGCTGAAGAGAATGAGCACTGTCCCCAGCAGAATGGCTGACAGGAAAATAATGATGGCAATCCCAAAGTTGATTCGCTTTACCTTTGATACCCTCATTTGGCCAAATAATGCTTCCAGTGTTTCGGCTTCATTATAGAGGATCTGGATGGTGCGGTTGACCTGGTTCTGGAGTCCCTCATACCTGGAGATCCCGAGTTCATGGTCAAGCAGGAACAGGCTGTGAATACTGCTTAGCAAGCTCTGAAGGGCCAGCATATCCACATCCTTACTGATATCATAGGCCTGGAGCATTGTGATAGTATTCTCCAGTGCAGAAACTTTATTTTCAATAGCATTCAGCCTGCTGACCTTCGGAAAGACCAGGTACAGCTCAAGCTCCCTGAGAATTTCCGGAACCTCCAGAAAGATTCCTTCAGGGGGCAGGCTTCTCATCTCACTGACCTGTTCCAAAATTGTCCCTGACAGGCCAAATTTATCCCAGCCCCGCTGCCGGGATTTGTTAAGCATAGTCTCGAAATAATTATCCGATGCTATCAGGTATTCCATTAAGCGGTCCAGTTTCTGAAGGATGGGGCGATTATTGATTATAGTCGGGTCCTGTTTTAGTTCACTCAAAAGCTCATAAGTATCATGATAAACCTCGTTATATTGATCTATCCCTGATGATCTGCCGCCTTGCTGGAATGATTTTGAAGGAAGGTCGTTGACATAAAAAAACTGAATGGCATTTTGTAATTGAAGCACTCTCTGGGGAATTGACTGAACACGAAATGATGTATCCTGGTATCGCGTAAGATTATTGATCAGGCTGAAAATCAGAAATCCAGCCAGTAACCAGAACAGGACAGCACCGGTTACCAGTAAAAAGAATCTTGATCTGATAGAGATATTCCTAATGTTCATTTCTTGTAATATGCTTGGAATTTTTTATCAAAATAAGCTGCATAGGGTCCCAGGATCGTTTCATGGACACCCAGAACTAAAATACTCTCCTGGTTCATATTATCCAGGAACAATTTAAATACTTTGTTCTGTAATTCATAATTAAAATAAATGATTACATTCCTGCAGACCAACAGGTCAAATTTCAGGTCAAAGGGATTGGGATCTGTTACCAGGTCCATTTTCTGATAGACAGGCTTTTTCAGCAGGCTATCGTTAATGCGTATGTTGTCACGGACCTTATCAATAGTAAAATATTTTGAGTAGGGGACATCAAAATAAACATCGTGATCCCTGGGATTTTCCCTTATAACTGCGTCGAAATTGGAGAGGTATCCTACATTGAACCTGTATCTGTACACTCCGGTACGGGCCGTTTCAAGTACGTCTGAGTTGATATCGGTTGCAAATATCATGGATTTCTCAAGCAAATCCATTTCATTAAGCAGGATCATCATGGAAAAGACTTCCTGGCCAGTTGAACAACCAGCATGCCAGATATTGATAGTGGACTTATGGGCAAGGCCAGGCAGGATATCATATCGCAGGGAATGCCAGATGGCAGGATCCCGGAAAAGTTCCGTAGTATTTACTGTAATATCCTTTACAATGCGTTCGAGGAAAGTACGATCCTCAGAGATCTTTTTAAGGAGGGAATCGGTTGTGAGCTGATAATCATGCAGGATTTTCATCAAGCGCCTTTTCAGCGATTTATCTGAATATTCTGTGAAATCATAATCAGAAAGCGATCTCACAGTGTTAACAAATGTCAGTATTTCCTGGTTTTCAATTTCCATGCATGTCTGTCCCGGACAGCGCTCTAAGATCAAATATAGGTTTTTTCTATATCTTTGCGGGCAACAATGCCACGTTACTGAACTAATTTAATTTGCATGAAGACTGGAGTCGTTATCTACCCGGGATCCAATTGTGACCATGACATGATTTACGTGTTAAGGGATATTATGGAACAGGAGGTTGTAGAACTCTGGCACAAAGACAAAGACCTTCAAGGGGTGGATGCCATTATTCTTCCCGGGGGATTCTCCTATGGAGATTACCTGCGTTCAGGTGCCATTGCCAGGTTCTCTCCGATCATGGAGAATGTGATCCGCTTCGCGCATGATGGTGGCTTCGTTTTTGGGGTATGCAATGGTTTTCAGATCCTCTGTGAAGCGGGACTCCTGCCAGGGACCTTGCTTCACAACAGCACTCAGAAATTCATCTGTAAAAATGTTTCTATCCTGCCCGATAATGACAATACCACACTGACTTCCCTGCTTGACAAGAACAAAGCCTATAAAATTCCCATTGCCCATGGGGAAGGCAGATATTATGCAGATGACGAAACCTTAAAGCAAATGCGGTTGAATAACCAGATCCTGTTCAGATACTGTGATGAAAAAGGAGTAATATCAGAGGATTCCAATCCAAACGGTAGCATTGAAAATATCGCAGGTGTTTGCAATGAGGGGCGAAACGTTTTTGGCATGATGCCACACCCTGAACGAGCCGCTGATATTGAGTTGGGCAATACAGATGGGAAATCCATTTTCGAGTCAATACTGGCCATGATCCGTGTCCAGGATCATGAATAATCTTTTCAGGGCACATCTGGCCCTAATTGCCGCCAATCTGATATGGGGAGTAAACTACGGTATTGCCAAACAGGTAATGCCAGATTACCTATCCCCTTTCGCCCTTGTATTTGCCAGGATTTCAGGAGCCTGTATTTTGTTCTGGGCATTAAGCCTGCTGTTGCCGAAGGAAACAATTGACCGGAAAGACATTCTCAGGCTGCTCATTGCCACCGTATTCGGAGTGGCCGTGAACCAGTCTCTTTTCCTGAACGGGTTGAATATAACCACGCCCATTGATGCAGCCATTATCATGACGGCCACACCCATACTGGTATTGCTTGTTGCCAGATTACTGATCCGTGAGCCCATCACCATATTTAAAGTTATTGGTATCGTTGCAGGGGCGACAGGGGCCATTTTACTGATACTTTACAGCGGGAATATAAGCTTCAGTAACAATCATGTAATCGGAAATTCCATCATCATTGCCAATGCCACATCTTATGCACTGTACCTGGTCATCGTAAAACCATTGATTAATAAATACCATCCGGTAACATTGATGAAGTGGATCTTTCTATTCGGTATACTGCTGGTGAGTGCACCGGGACTACCGGCATTTATGCGTGTGAATTGGGGCTCATTGCCCGGGGATATCATGCTTTCAGTATTGTTCGTGGTAGTTGGAACGACTTTCCTGGCTTATCTGTTAAACATGTATAGCCTGAAGTATGTAAAGCCAATCACAGTGAGTATTTACATTTATTCCCAGCCTGTTATAGCATCCATTGTTGCCTTGATCCTTGGCCAGGATGTAATAACACCTGTAAAAATCGTGGCTGCTTTGCTGGTATTTACTGGTGTGTATTTTGTAAGTTTTTCCAGCAGCAAAAGCGGAAGCCCATGATTGGAAGATCTGCCATATCCGGATTTGCCAATAATTTCGTAAATTCATATCATCAGAAACAGAAAAAAATTAATAACCATTACTATGAAAAGAATCTTCTTATTATCAGTATTAAGCCTCATGGTATTTGTTTACACCGGGTTGGCCCAGGATTGTACCTACTTCTATCCAATGGAGGAAGGAACCTTAATAGAATTAAGACATTATGATAAAAAAGCGAAGGTATCAGGAACGACACGCCAGGAAATAACCGATAAACAAACCGTGGGAGGAGCGGTCTCAATAACCATTAAAAGCACATTCTTTGATGAGAAAGGGAAAGAACTAATGACATCGGATCTCACTATGGAATGCAAAGATGGTGTTTTCACCTTTGACATGGATCATTTCCTGAATGATGAAATGATGAGCGGGATGGGAGATATGGATTTTACCATTGAGGGAGACAACCTTGAATTTCCTGCAAAAATGAGTCCCGGTGACCAACTTAAGGATGGTACTATCAAGCTCATCGTTCCTGATATGTCCATGATGAACATGACAACCAAGGTGTACAACAGGAAAGTAGAAGCCATTGAGAAAGTAACGACTGAAGCTGGCACATTCGAATGTTACAAGATCACCTACGATGTGTTTACGGATGCCATGATTGATTTTAATTCCAAGGGCATAGATTGGATCGCCCGGGATGTCGGTACTGTTCGCACTGAAAGCTACAATAAAAACGGGAAACTTACCGGCTACACGGAATTGATCAAACTTGAGAAATAAGGCTGTACCTGGTATCCTTTTCGCTGATCCTGATCTGGATGATTTCCAGTACAATAAAATCTGACAGGATCTCTTCAGCCTGTTGTAACCGGATCCTGCAGATCCGGCAAAACTTTGACAGGGTAATATAGTCGTTGGTTTTCAGGTAATTGAGAAGCAGTTCTTCGGCATTGCTGTATTCAAGGAATATCCCTTTTTTTCTTTTCTCCTTACGCCAGACTTTCATCATTACCCTGTTGGCAAGCAGGTTCTGGTCTTCTACCCTGAGATAAGCCAGCCATCGTTCATTTTCATTTTGAGCCAGGCAGGGAGGCTTGTCTGTTCTGGCAATATCTACTTCCAGGATTGTTTTACCCAGGATGGTCCACTTCTGAACCTCAAAAGGAATCACAGGCCTGCAATATAATTCGGCAGAGGCTTCAAGCATATGGTATTCCTCCTCTGAACGTATCCCTGTAATTTTCCCATTGTCTTTCACTCCTATCAGTAATTTCCCCCCGTCGGTATTGGAAAATGCAACCAGGGTCCTGGCGATTTTCCTGGCATCGCTGATCTCAAACTTGAAATCAAGCATCTGGTTTTCACCCTGATCAATAAGGTTCTGTATATATCTGCTCAATGATCTATGCGTTAGCTGCAATAAACAAATTTAATATTTTTAGAATCGAAATTCACTATATTCTGAGCGATCTGTCGTTCTTCGTTTTAATGAGATTTACTATATTGTGCAAACCAAATAAAGCCTATGAGATTCGCATGGTATTTGATTATCTTCACCTTAATCATTTCGCTGAACACCAGTGCACAGGCGGACTCACAAACAGGCTTTCCATTGATCTATAAACAGGATTTTGAAGAGCAGGAGGCCATCCATGGATTTATTTTTTCTGACCCCGCTCCCTGGTTTTTGACCAGTGGAAAGGACGGGGGACTGGCACTGGAGTATGCAGGCCGGGGTGACTATAAACCCGGGGTGAGGTCACCGTTGATCATCGGGCTGATTGACAACCTGGTTCTGGGGGACTTTATCCTTGAGGCGGATGTGCTTCAAACAGGTAGTGAGTACGGTCACAGAGACATGTGTTTCTTTTTCGGCTTCCAGGATTCCACCAGGTTCTATTATGTTCACCTGGCCAGCCAGGCTGATCCGGTTGCACACAATGTACATATTGTTAATGATTTACCTCGAAATGGGATAGCAAAAGAAAGAACTGACGGAATCCGCTGGATAGATGATCACTGGCACCATATAAGGCTTGAAAGACTCACAGGAGACGGGGACATAAGCATGTATTTCGATGATATGGAGACACCCGTCATGGTGGCAAATGACAAGACCTTCCAGGTTGGTTATGTTGGATTTGGTTCATTTGATGATTCCGGCAAGGTTGATAATATCCGGATCTGGGCCAGGGAAAGCAGGAAAAAGAAATCAGTTATATTCATGAGAAAAAACTAATTTTAAAGATGCAAAGAACACTAAACATCCAATAAAATAATACTGAATTATGAAAAAAGAAAACAAAAAGGAGAACAACTCCGGATTCTAGAGGAGGTCATTTATTGTGACCTCGGCTGCAGCAACAGCCGGGCTTACCATACTTCCAAGCAATGTTATTGCAGGCCTGGGTCATAAAGCACCCAGTGACAAATTGAACGTTGCCGGTGTGGGCGTTGGTGGACGAGGGGGTGGTGTCATAAAGTCAATCACAGACCAAAATATTGTGGCTCTCTGTGATGTAGACTGGCACTATTCAAAGGGAATATTCAGTGAATACCCGAATGCGAAGAAGTTCTGGGACTGGCGGGTAATGTTCGACAAAATGCAAGACAGCATCGATGCCGTTGTTGTCGGCACACCTGATCACAACCATGCCATTGTTTCGATCAATGCCATGAAACTGGGCAAGCATGTTTATTGTGAAAAACCTTTGCCCCATGCTGTATGGGAATCCCGTGAAATGACCAGGATTGCCAAAGAATATAAGGTAGCCACACAGATGGGGAACCAGGGAAATTCCGGCGAAGGGATACGACAGATCTGTGAATGGATATGGGATGGTGCCATCGGGGAAATCAAGGAATGCCACACTTGGACCAACCGCCCCATATGGCCACAGGGACTCCAACGTCCGGCCACGGGAGAATGGCCGCCTGATACCCTGAACTGGGATCTGTTTATCGGTCCGGCCAGGATGAAACCTTACCATAGTATACTGCATCCCTGGAGCTGGAATATCCCACCAAGGTTCAGGGAAGTTCCACCAGTTTCAATACGGAATGTGCCCCGGTCGCAGAAGTGGTAAAATACACCTTCCCGGAACGGGCTAAGTATAAAAAGGTAAAAATGCCTGAAGTGGAAGTTACCTGGTGGGGGGGTGGACTTCTGCCCCCGAGGCCTGAAGATCATCCGGCTGGGGAGA
>DAOUVF010000092.1 GCA_030667765.1 Bacteroides sp. | reverse complement strand
TTGGACAATCAGCTGAAAATCCTTTTGCTTACCAGGAATTTTGAACCAGGAATGGGCAAATCCTCGCTGATCGGCGGATTTGTCAGGGAAGAAGAAAGCCTTGATGATGCAGCCGTGCGTATACTGTATGACCTGACCGGGCTTGAAAATGTTTTCCTCGAGCAGTTGTACAGCCATGGCAGGCTTGATCGTGACCCCGGTGAAAGGGTGATCTCCGTATCCTATTACGCACTGTTAAAGGTGCAGGACCTGGATAATAACCATGTCCGGAAACACGGAGCGAGATGGTGTAATGTCGGTGAATGTGAGCAGCTGATCTTCGACCACGATGATATGGTGGAACGTGCATTGTCCAGGTTGCGCCACAGGGCCAAAAACCAGCCGATAGGATTTGAATTGTTGCCCAGGAAGTTTACCATTCCTCAACTGCAAATGCTTTACGAGGCCATATACCAGAAAACGCTTGACAACCGTAATTTCAGGAAGAAGTTACTGGCCATGGATGTTTTGGAAAAACTTGATACAAAGGATAAGTCCTCTTCCAAAAAGGGGGCTTTTTTATACAGGTTCGATAAGAAAAGATATAACAAGTTGCATCAGGATGGATTTCTGTTTGACCTGTAGTATTTGCCCCTTTGTATCCGGATCATATGTTGAATGATTAAATAAAATCTGATGCTGGAAGAACTTAAAGAATCGGTATACAAGGCAAACCTGGATCTGGTTCATCATGGCCTGGTGATCTTCACCTGGGGGAATGTTAGTGGAATAGATCGTGACAGGGGAATGGTGGTTATAAAACCAAGTGGTGTATCATATAACAGTATGAAGCCCAGTGATATGGTCGTGATGGATCTTTATGGAAACAAGGTAGAAGGTGAAATGAAACAGTCCTCCGATACACCGACCCATATCTTCCTTTACCTGCAATTCCCTGAAATTGGCGGGGTGGTCCATACACACAGTACATGGGCTACAAGCTGGGCCCAGGCCCGGCGGCCTATCCCGGCTTACGGGTCCACACATGCGGATGATTTTTACGGGGAGATCCCCTGTACACGCCCCCTTACCAAAGATGAAGTGGAGGACCAGTATGAGTTGAATACAGGTGTGGTAATCGTAGAAACTTTCAAGGACCTGGACCCAATGGCGGTACCCGGTGTACTTGTCAGTCAGCATGGACCTTTTTCATGGGGAAAGGATGAACAGGATGCGGTGCATAATGCCAAGGTGATGGATGAGGTTGCGAAGATGGCCTATTATACTGAATCACTCGGAAATACCACCCCCGTTGATCCATACCTGCTAAAAAAACATTACATGAGGAAACACGGGAAGGATGCTTATTATGGGCAAGAATGAGAAATATGTGATCGGGCTGGATTACGGGACAGATTCTGTCCGCGCGGTAATCGTGAATGCATCAAACGGCGAAGAAGTAGCAAGTGACGTGCACTATTATACCAGGTGGTCTGAGGGAAAATACTGCGATCCGTCGGCAAACCGGTTCCGGCAGCATCCGCTCGATTACCTGGAAGGTTTTGAAAATACCATTAAGAACTGTATAAGTGTTGTATCACCTGTGGTTCAGCAAAACATCAGGGGGATCTCAGTAGATACGACCGGATCTACCCCTGTAGCTGTAAACAAAGAGGGCCTGCCCCTTTCCCTGACCCCTGGGTTTGAAGAAAATCCCAATGCCATGTTCGTACTATGGAAAGATCATACGGCCGTAAAAGAAGCAGCAGAAATCAATGAAATCTCCCGTACGTGGGGCGGGACAGATTATACCAAATTCGAAGGAGGGGTGTATTCATCTGAATGGTTCTGGGCAAAGATCCTGCATGTATTACGTGAAGATGAAAAAGTCCGTGAGTCCGCTTATTCATGGGTCGAACATTGCGACTGGATCCCTGCCATACTGACCGGTAATACAGATCCGCTCACTCTGAAACGCAGCCGTTGTGCGGCAGGACATAAGGCCATGTGGCATGAAGATTTCGGTGGACTCCCGGCGGAGGACTACCTGGTGAAGCTTGATCCGTTGCTGGCCGGTTTGCGGGACCGCCTCTTCAGGGATACTTATACTTCCGATGTGCCCGCTGGAAAACTAACAGAGGAATGGGCCAGTAAGCTTGGACTCCCTCCCGGAGTAGTGGTGGGAGTTGGTGCCTTTGATGCCCATATGGGAGCGGTTGGGGGAGAGATAGAACCTTTCCACCTGAGCAAGGTGATGGGTACATCCACCTGTGATATGCTGGTAGCTCCTTTTGATGAGGTGGGGGATACCCTGGTCAGCGGTATCTGCGGACAAGTAGACGGGTCCATTATGCCGGGGATGCTGGGACTGGAAGCCGGACAATCGGCATTCGGAGATGTCTATGCCTGGTTTAAGAATGTGATCGCATGGCCCATTGACAACATCCTGGCCAATACCGGATCCATTGATGAAGCGACCCGGGATAAACTGGTTGAGGAAATATCCGACAGGATCATTCCGGAACTGACAGCTGCTGCTGAAAAGATTGACATAGGGGAATCCGGGATTGTGGCATTGGACTGGATGAACGGACGGCGTACACCGGATGCCAACCAGGCAATGAAGGGGGCTGTTATGGGACTTACCCTGGGGAGTGATGCACCCAGGATTTTCAGGGCACTGGTCGAAGCCACTGTTTTCGGTTCTAAAAAGATCGCTGACCGTTTCCTGAGCGAAGGTGTCAGGATAGATGGTGTGATTGCCCTGGGAGGCGTGGCAAAAAAATCACCCTTTGTTATGCAGGTCATGGCTGATGTACTGAACATGTCGATCAAGGTGGCCAGGTCTGAACAGACGGTAGCCCTTGGAGCATCCATGTTTGCAGCAGTGGTAGCCGGGATCTATGAAACCATTGAAGCAGCACAGCAGAGGATGGGGGCTGGTTTTGACGCAGTCTACGAGCCAATACCTGAAAATGTTGAGAAATACAAGGACCTTTATGAAGCCTATGGACAGATGGGTCAATTTGTAGAGCGTTATATCACTTCAACTTGACCCGGATCCGATATATAATCCTGTTTTTCCTATTAGCTGCAATTTCTTCTATATCCACCTATGCTGCTGATACTATCCCTCCTGTTATCATGCAAAGATTGCAGGGCGAGATAATATTTGACGGAATGCCTGATGAGCCGGCCTGGCAGCAAACCGAATCTTTTCCATTTGTCACTCACAGTCCGGTATTCGGGAAAGATCCAGAAGAAAGAACAGAGGTGCGTATCATGTATGATGATAAATATGTTTATATCGGAGCCTGGTTCTATACTGAGGATCCCTCAAAAATATTATCTACCTCGAAATTGCGGGATGAACTGAAACCGGATTGCGACTGGCTTGGCGTGGTCTTTGATTCCTATAATGACAATGAGAACGGGATGAGTTTCTGGACCACACCTGCCGGATTACGTACGGATATGGAAGTGTTTAATGATGCAACTGGATCTTTTAGATATGAACCGATAAATATCAGCTGGAATACCCATTGGGATGTAAAAACCCATATCAATGAGGACGGGTGGTTTGTGGAGATGCTGATACCCTCTTCCAGCCTGCGTTTCCAGGAGAAGGACGGACAGGTAACTATGGGATTGATACTGCTGCGCTGGATCCCGCAGCATAACAGCATCTATATTTATCCGGGAATACCTAATGAATACGGACAATACAGTGCATGGAAAGTATCCCTGGCCCAGGATGTTGTTTTCCCCGGACTGGAGTCTCGCAAGCCCCTTTATATAACTCCCTATGCACTTGCGGGATTTTCACAGCTGAATGAATTAAATTAAGCCGGGACAGATTATGAGTACAGCAGGGATAAAAAGCTTAACGCCGGACTCGACCTGAAATACGGGATCACAAGCAACCTGACGCTGGACGCAACCCTGAATACAGATTTTGCCCAGGTGGAGGCGGATGATGAAAAGGTGAACCTGACGCGGTTTTCATTATTTTTTGAAGAGAAGCGGCAATTCTTCCTGGAGCGTGCAAGCATTTTTGATTTCAATACCGGCGGACCAAACACCATGTTTTACAGCCGCCGTATAGGCCTGGATGAGGATTTCAATCTTGTGCCTATCATAGGCGGGATCAGGCTGATAGGGAGAAAGAACGGATGGGACGTCGGATTTATGAATATGCAAACGGCCAGGTCTGACAGCCTGCCTTCAGAAAATTTTGGCGTACTCAGGTTGAAAAAAAGGGTATTAAACCAGAATTCTTATGTAGGTGGGATCTATACCTCAAGGCTGGGTCTGGATGGGAGTTTTAACCAGGTATATGGACTGGATGCTCTTGTCAGGGTCACCGGTGATGAATATCTGAAACTTGTATGGGGACAATCATTCGAGAATGATTTTGCCAATAAGCCATTGGCCTTCGATAATGCCCGTTACATTGTGAATTGGGAGCGCAGGCGGAATGTTGGCTTCCATTATCGTTTGTTCTCTTCAGGTACGGGTCCGGATTATAATCCCGGAATTGGTTTCCAGCACAGGGTTGATTATCATATGTATGGTGGGAGATTTAATTACACCTGGATGATGCCTGAAAAATCGCGACTGGTCCGTCATGGGCCTGAGATATGGGTGCGTGACTACTTTAGCCAGTCCAGAGGTATCCGCGAATCAACCTCGTTAGACTTGCAGTATACATATGAGTTTAAGAGCCTCTGGCAAGGCAGGGTTGGCATGGAATGGAATTACGAAAACCTGTTTGAATTATTTGAGATATCCGATGATGTAAATGTTCCCATTGGCGTATATACCTTTCCCCAGATAAAAGGGTTCATAATGACCCCTATGACCAAACCATCCTGGATGATGTTTCAGTTTGAAGCGGGAGGTTATTATGACGGTAAAATGCTTTCTGTTACGGCCATGCCTAACTGGAGTATTTCCTCCTCTTTTATGTTAAGCGGGGAATATATTTACAGCAATGTTGACTTCACTACAAGGGACCAGCATTTCATATCCCATATCGGAAGGATCAAAGCCTTGCTCATGTTCAGCACCAAATTATCTGTCAGCGCCTTTATCCAGTATAACAGTGAAAACCATCTCGTCAGTTCAAATATCCGTTTCAGGTACAATCCGAGAGAAGGGAACGACCTCTGGATTGTCTATAATGAAGGAACAAATACCGACCTGGACAGGGAGATACCAAGCCCCCCGCGGCTGGCAGGCCGGACTGTAATGTTAAAATATACATATACCTTCCGTTTATAGCACAAAAAATGTAAATTGTATTATCATTTTGTGCAAGACATGATTTTTGATGAATACTCCTATCTGTCTCCCGGGGATTCGTTTCCCGGAGTCGAAATAGAATCGGTCGATGGTGATGATATCATCACCTGGGGATCTGACAGGATCATCCTCTTGAATTTTTTTATTGTCCCTTGCAAACATTGCAAGAAGATGCTTGAATATATCCAGGAACATATCTGGCCCGATTTTCAGGAGTCAGGCGGGCATTTCCTGTCGATTGGCAGGGAGCACAGTAAAAATGAAGTAAAGGAATTCAGGGATCAGGGAAATTACCTGCTCCCCTTTGCCGCTGATCCTGACAGGAGTATCTACAATCAGTTTGCCCAGAAAAAGGTCCCCCGAAACTATCTTTTCGATAAAGAGGGGCAACTCGTTTACCAGACCCGTGGTTTTGATCTTGACCAATTATCTACCCTTGGCAAGATACTCATGGATCTAAGAACCTGATAAATTTTCTTTTACTATCAGTTTATGGTCTTCGAAATAGGGAGTTTTTCCTATTTTTATGAATTAAAGCAACCAGGATGTTTCAAAGGGACAAGTCATTCAGTGTTTTGTATGGTATACAGCGAACCCTGCTCGCGGTATTTTACCTGGCGAGTGTACTGTCACTTTTCTGGATTATCTTCTATCTTTTGGATGCTGTCCTTGGTTTGCCGGGTGTTACCATAATCCTCGTGACGATCGTATACCTGGTCCTGGTAGTACTTGGGTATAGTTTTATCCATGTTGTTTCATATATCCCGTCAAATCTTGCTGGTGCTTTTGACCCTATACAGAATGCCATTGCTGACGGGAGCATCCAATCTGCCGGGGACATGGCCCGGGATTTATCAGAATTTATGGTCACCTTTTTTAATTTTGCCTTCTTCGACATTGAATATGCCCTGGTGAAGATTAAAAATGACACAGGTGCCTGGCCGGTTGAGAAAGATCCGGGTGAATTGGGACTGAACATCGGGGAACTGGATAAGAGCAATGAAGCAGTCACCGAGACCATATATGTTGGCAAAATAAAATTCCAGGACAGGACCGGTCATCTTTACTTGACTCCCATGATTTTCGGGGAGGAGAACCTTGGATATATAGCAGTTGTTACCAGGCATAGATTATGGAAAATATTCAAGCAACTCCTGACAGAGTTTGAGAATCACTTTGTGGATGACCAGGTGGTTCATATCCTGGCGGGGGCAACTGGAAAAATAGCTTAAGAATTCACAAATGCCCTTCATTTGCAGATAGCCGGTCCCATAATATTAATGATTGTCAGCTGCTTCATTATCTGGAGATCAGCCACCGGATTTGAGATTGCTTCAGATTACCTTGGACGAAAATTGTCTCATGGGGTCAAAGGAGCCACCATCAATGCCATTGCCAGTTCCATGCCTGAATTCCTCTCTTCTTTTTTCTTTCTGTTCTACCTGAAGGATGTGAACGGATTTAGCGGCGGACTCGGGATCACGGCCGGGAGTTCCATTTTCAACCTGCTGGTGATCCCCGTTGCGGTAACCCTTATCATACTTATCAGGGATCCTTCAAAAACCATTGAATTAACCAGGAAAGTCCTTCGCAGGGATGGCATTGTTCTCATCATTACCATTCTGATCCTGATACTGATCATAGACCGGCAGAGCCTGAAACCCATTCACGGGCTCATTCTTGTGATGGCATACATAGTCTACCTGGCCTACATGTTCTTCTCGATGAAAAGAATGAAGAATGGCAATCAGGAAAAGCCCGTCCCGGAATATTACCCCTCGCAACAGCCTGTGTCGGTAAAGATCCTGACCCTGAAACTTGAATGTCTCATCATAGGAAAGAAAGAGCTCAATCCCAGAAATTCATGGATCTTGCTGGTTATCACTACACTGGTGATGTCACTGGGGACCTGGCTATTGGTGCTGGGTACAAAATGGCTCAGTGATGGATTGCATATCCCCATCCTTTTTATTGCCGTTGTTCTTTCCGCCGCCGCATCCAGTGTGCCCGATACCGTGATCTCGGTGAGGGATGCCAAAAAAGGCAACTATGATGATGCCATTTCCAATGCCCTCGGAAGCAATATTTTTGACATCTCGTTTGCCCTGGGTCTACCACTTTTGGTCTATACCCTGATGTATGGGCCTATTGAGATGGAGCCTGTTGTCGTGGAGATTAGCACCGAACTCTGGATGTTCCTCCTGATCACCACCATATTGGGGGCCATCCTTTTCAACATAGGCAGGAAACTCACTCTGTGGAAGGCCTGTTTGTTTATATTGATCTACCTGCTCTTTGTTCTGTATGTGGTGGGACATGCATTCCAGATGCCTCTTGCAGAGGTCGTCTCGGATGCGCTGATGGGATTTGTGGACTGGCTTAAGAACTTGTTTTATTGATAAAATTATGCCTGAATAGATGAATCTCAAACAGCAAGCAGGTGAAAGGGCCGTCTCATTTGTAGAGGATGGGATGGTTGTGGGACTGGGTACAGGATCCACAGCCTATTATGCAATCAGGAAACTGGGGGAACTGGCCAGGCAGGGCATGGAAATCAAAGGTGTTTGTACTTCGGAACAGACGAGGGACCTGGCTCGTGAATATGGAATTCCGGTGGTGGATATTGAAGATGCCAAATACATTGACCTCACAATTGACGGGGCAGATGAGGTGGATCCTGACGGACAGGGAATAAAAGGGGGAGGAGGGGCCCTGCTTTTTGAAAAGATTGTAGCCTCAAATTCCAGGCAAAACATATGGGTGGTTGAAAAGCGGAAACTGGTGCCGCAGTTGGGTGCTTTCCCGCTTCCGGTTGAAATAATGCCCTTTGGGCACCGGAACCTTCTCAGGAAGATGGAAGAAAGGAACTGGAATCCTGTGTTGAGAAAGAAAGGGAGTGAGATCTTTACCACTGACGGGCATCATTATATCGTTGATCTTCGACTGGATTCCATCCCTGATCCGCAACAACTTGATTCAGAGATGCGACACTTACCGGGTGTGGTAGAACATGGACTTTTTCTTGATACCGTTAACAAGGTCGTTGCTGCCGGTCCGGATAAGGTCGAGATCATTTCCTTCCGATAGTTCCTTCATCATGAAAACATTTGCAGACAGGGCCATCCATTTCTATAATGACCTGCAGATCAACACTTCCCTGCCGGCAGGCTCAGAAATCCTGAATCCTTATGAAAACCAAGCAGTGAAGGATATTGTAACTTCCTTTTTTACAAGGTTTTATGACGACCAGCAAGACCGCGTAATTTTACTGGGCATTAATCCAGGCCGTTTCGGCGCGGGCATTACCGGGATCACCTTTACGGATCCCATCCGGCTGGAAGAGGATTGCCAGCTACCCAACGGTTTTGAAAAGCGGGCAGAATTGTCCTCCAGGTTCATCTATGAGGTGATCTCATCCTATGGCGGCTGCCAGGCATTCTATCAACGCTTTTTCCTCTCAGCCGTTTCCCCGCTTGGTTTTGTCAGGGATGGAAAGAACCTGAACTATTATGACGATAGGGAACTGGAGGCCGCGCTCGGGAAATTCATTGAATCCTCACTCCGGGATCAAATTGACCTGGGCATAAGGAAAGACAAGGCCATCTGCCTGGGAGAGGGAAAGAACATGAAATATCTGGAAAAGCTGAATGAGAAATTGGACCTGTTTGAGGAGATCATATCCCTTCCTCATCCCCGCTGGGTAATGCAGTACAGGTTTAAAAGAAAAGAGGAGTTCATAGAAAAATACCTGGAGGTTCTGCAGAGCATATGACATCATATCCTGC
>DAOUVF010000482.1 GCA_030667765.1 Bacteroides sp. | reverse complement strand
TGTACTGTATGACGGTCCCCGATCACCCCTTTTTGATACTATCCCATTCGAGGGTAATACCTCATTTTCTTCCCTGCCTGAAGGTATTTCGGAAAGAATGGCCAAAGCGGCTGATAGGGCTCCTGTAGGGCCCGGTACAGCCTGGGGGATACCTTTTCAGATCCCCGACGCGCCAGTTTTGGTAAAAGACAAATCTTTTACCCTTCAAATTACACCCGTTCAGGCAAACTATCTGGTGTTCCTTCATACATCAGATTTTATGGAACTGAGAGATGAAGAGGGTGATTTTAAAAAACCTTTCATGGGAACAGGTCAGTTAAATGACGAGGTCGCTGATTATATCATTGTATATGCCGATGGAACTGAAGAACGTTCAACCATCAGAGAGCGGCACCATATCGGGATGTGCCAGCAACATTGGGGTGAAAACAGTATTCAGTCAGTCGCCCATCATAAACCGAAACCATTGCGTGCACATCATGAGCAAATGACCGGTGGCTGGGGCAGCAGCCAGACCCGGGTAAGTGCATCAGACAGGGGTGGCTGGATAAACTGGCTCTGGGCATGGGAGAATCCCCATCCCGAAAAACGCATATCCGGCTTCCGTTTTGAACCGAAAAACAAAACCTCCATTGTTATTTCTGCCATCTCTACCGGTCAGGTAACATCAAATCCACTCAGGTGGCAGGCAAGGCAGAAGGCCATTTTTTCTATTTCAGATGAAGGTAAATTGGATTCGGAGCTGACCGGGGATGGACTTTTATCCCAGCTGCAGCTTGATCTGGGCCAGATTATATCGGCACTGCCACGACCCTTGTATTCAAACAAAGACTGGTCACAGAGCTATAATAATAAAGTGCCTGAAGCATCAGATAATGAGGTGATCATTGAATATACCGCTCATCCTGAGGCAAGATTTCACCTGGCTGGTGGAACAATGATACCGGTATCTGAGGCCGGGAATCCATCCGGTGAAAAGCAAATACAATTTATTCCACCAGCAATGCAAAAGGTCAAAATCAGGATCCTGGAAAAAGGCAGCAGGAAACCAGTTGCCGTGAAACTGCATGTGCATGGAGAATCTGGAGAATATCTTGCTCCTGTGGACCGGCACAGGATCCCCAATGATGCATGGTTTGAGGATTACAGTGTGGATTTTGTGCATGCCGGGAGCCATATCTGCACCTATATTCCAGGGGAAACACTGATTAAATTACCTGTTGGGAAGATTTATATTGAAGTTTCAAAAGGATTTGAGATCAAGCCTGTTCGAAAGTTGGTAAGCATTTCTGAGGAAACAAAAGAAATTGAGATCGAGATAGAAAAATTGCTTGACTGGCGGGAAAAAGGATGGGTTACTGCGGATACGCATGTTCATTTCCTTTCTCCGAATTCCGCGCTTCTTGAAGGAGCCGCAGAAGGTGTGAATATTATCCACCTGCTGGCAAGTCAGTGGGGTGAGTTATTTACAAACATTGGGGATTTTGATGGAAAGACGACCATAGGATCCACAGAAGCAGGCGGTGATGGAGAATATTTAGTACGGGTCGGAACCGAAAACAGGCAGCACGTATTAGGACATATTTCTCTGCTGGGCTATGATGGGGATATCATTACACCACTGACGACTGGGGGACCAGATGAATCGGCATTGGGAGATCCTGTTGAAACATTGCTTACGGAATGGGCTGAGCAGTGTAAAAAACAGGATGGGATCGTGATCCTTCCCCATTTTCCAAATCCCAGGCTGGAGAATGCAGCAACGATAGTCAGTGGAAATGCCCATGGTGTTGAAATGACTTCATGGGGTAATCTTTACAATGGGATTGATCCATATTCCCTGGCAGACTGGTACAGGTACCTGAACTGTGGATATTTTGTAGCGGCCGTGGGAGGGACAGATAAAATGTCGGCCAGCACGGCTGTTGGAACCGTTCGGACATATGCCAAGATCAGAAATGGTCATGAATTTACCTTTGATGAATGGAAGGAAGCCATCAGGCTGGGACAAACATTTGTCTCTTATGGTCCGCTGATGAACTTCACGGTGGATGGCAAACCCATGGGTAGCAAGATCGAAATGTCCTCAAACGGTGGTACAGTTGATATAAGCTGGAATGTTGCCAGTGTTACAGTACCTATGACACGTGTCGAATTGGTGGTGAATGGAGAAATCACTGAAAGCCAGGAAGTCTCACCTGATAAGGGTATAGGCAACTGGAACAAAAAGGTGGATAAGAGCTCCTGGTATGCCCTGTTGGTAAGGGGGCATTATCCGGATAAACCTGAAATTATCACGGCTCATTCCTCACCGGTGATGATCCATCTGGAAGGTTCCCGGATGCTGGCTGCTGCGGATGCGGTCACCATCCTCGAGCAGATTGAGAACGAGGACTTCGACGCGCTGCCGGCGACTGCGTTCGTGCGTGGCCATACGCACCAGTTCGCGCGCGAGCTCAAGCTCCCCGACGCCTACGAATTCGCGACGCTCTACATCGCCAAGATGCAGGGGAACGAGGAGGAG
>DAOUVF010000135.1 GCA_030667765.1 Bacteroides sp. | reverse complement strand
CGATCCGGGCGGTCTGGTCCAGCTCTCCGGTACCCAGGCAGCGAGCTCTCACAACGGGTATGACTACAGTCGTCTTAACCGGTATGTGGGTCAGATGAACCCCTATGATATTGACAATCAGCTTGAATACCACCATAACTTCAACCCGGCCCTGAAAGTATCAGGACAGGCCGGATACGGGGCGCTTGGTAAGGGAGTTCTTTACGATTACTATCATCACATGTTCTTAAAGGAAACCGGAGGATCCTATATCTTCTGGCAGGTATCATGCTTAAATCCTGACCTTAACATTTGTCAAAGCGGGCTGGATATGAAAGAAGGGTTTGATGAATTACTGCAAAGAGGCATAGGCCGGCTTCTTAGTTCATATGAACCTGATAATGAATTTAAAATCGCCATTCACTTCTCGTATCCCAGCATTCATGGGGCCTGGATTGTAGATGGGAATATTGTTCCCGAAACGCAGAATAATAACAGTGAAACTTTAAAACAATATAACAGGAACCGTGATGGATGGGTAAAAATACTGCATGATGCCGGACTTGGATTCGGTTTTATCTCCTATAGCAGTATTGAAAGCGGCAGTTTACTGTCCGATGGCTATAAAGTACTCATTCTGCCCATGAGCTACGCACTGAGTGACAAAGAAGTTCAACAAATAGAAGCGTTTGTCAGACAGGGCGGAATGCTGATTGCGGACGCACTCCCCGGGGTTATGGATGGCCATACAAGGATCAGGTCAGAACGGGCATTATCTGATGTTTTGGGAATCAGGGCCCGGTCCTATGCAAGAGAAGAGTTAATAAGTCCTGCAAGTGAATCGGATTTGAAAGTCAGAGGAGCAGATATTTTACAAAAGGAGAACAATTTGCCTGAAATTCTTTACCATAACTATGGACAGGGATCAGCCTATCTTTTGAATTATTTTATGGATCAATATCCTGAGGAGAAGCTGGATCAGAATAATGAATCTTCGCTTTTAAAGATCAGAAAACTGTTTGCAAGGGAAAATCTGGAATCCAGTATCCTTCTGAGTACGTCCACAGGGGAGCCTGCGAATGGAATTGAGAAATATTCCTTTTCAGAAGAGCACAGCTCTGCCAGGTTGTTGGGTCTGCTTCCGGGGAAAAACGGTGAAGACAGAGAAATCAATCTTCATATCGATGAATCTGTCCATTTGTATGATATAAGGACTAAGAAATATCTTGGCGAAGGGAATGATTTTAAGATCCCGATTAAAAATTCTGTTCCTGAACTCTTTGGCCTGGTTCAGGGTCCAATTGATGATATTGTAGTTGATGCTCCATCGACCTTAAACCGTGGAGAGACAATGATGCTGGATTTTAAAATTGCAGGGGAAGGAAGCGCTAACCTGAAATCGGTTGTCCGTATCAATGTGTATGATCCGGAAGGAGCAAATATCCCTTATTACAGCGATAACTGTGAGGTAAACAATGGCTCCGGGACCTATCGTTTTAATACCGCCATGAATGAATTGCCTGGTGCCTGGAAGATACAACTGACAGAGGTAATCAGTGGCGTGGAAAAAGAGTTAACGGTCAGTATGATCGCTGAATACTAATGGGATAATATCTTCCAGTGCATTTTCATCGCCTTTAGCCGGACCATGCCATACGCCACCGCCAAAGGTTATGATATAAATTTTATCCGGATCCGCCGGGTCCGGCTGGACCCTTTTACCCCACTTGAAATTATAGCCCTTGATACGAAGCCAGGTTCGACCTTGGTCAATCGATCGGTAGGCTGATGAGTTAAATCCTGATGCGTAAAATGTCTCGCTTCCCGGATCAATAGTTAGATCATGAATATGCTGGTCATCCGTAAGTACGGGCGACCATGAAGCACCATCATCCTCTGACAGGTAAATCCCTCCACCAATATCGGGTGAGAACCTGTTTTCCCCGTATCTGCCCCAGGCTGACAGGAGTATGTGACCCGGGTTATCAGGATTAACGATCAGGCTTGTCGGCCCGTTTACACCATCCGGCATGTTCATTTTCACCCAGGATTCGGATCCGTCGGAGGAGCGATACAAAGCTCCATCCCGATCATTCCCTATGCTGCCATCATCACTTTTCCTGAAAACAACAAGGAACAGTTCACCATCATCTCTGCGGGTAATTCGCCAGGCTGCCGGCTGGTTTTCTTCAATGCCCTTGTTTTTCTGCTGCCAGGTAACTCCGCCATCCTCCGATTTATACACCCCTTTGCCGAATGCGCACACATAAAGTATTCTTTTCTCCGGGTCACTCTCCGGGTCCAATATTATATGGGTGGCTGCAGATTCACCCATATCTTCACTCGTCACCTGCCATGTTTTGCCTCCGGTACTACTTACTAAAACACCTCCCTGGTAATCTGTCATGTTCATATGTCTCCACATTTTTGGTCTTGGCAGGTCGTGGTTCCGGCTCATTAATGCCCACACTTTACCTTTCTTTTCAGGATCAAATAGGAGCCAGTAGGTGGAGTTAACCCAATGTCTTGGAACTCCATTTTTGAAAGTGGCACTGGTCCAGCTTCTTCCGCCATCAAAGCTCTCCATTAATCCGGTATCAGTATCAGCCATGAATATATGCAATGGATCTAAAGGATCAAATGCCAGCATATATCCTGTAGTTACCTGAAGCCCTCTGGACATCCAGCCACCATCTTCCAATTTATTAGTGTAAACCTGTTGCCAGGTATCGCCACCATTGGCAGTTTTGATGGTTCGACCAAAGTCAGTAGTGAAGCATATATCGGGATCATGGTCTGCTACCCCCATGTGAAAAGGATTTTCCCCCCACCCTGGACCAAACCTTTCATCCAGCCACCCTGATTCCCGGTTAGGTGAAATTATCCTATGTCCATTTGCATACATGTCATTCCATACCAATTGCCAGGTATCGCCGTAATCGCTGCTTTTTGCTACTCCAAAGCCAACTGAATCTTTGCCGAATATGAGACCGGCGTAAGAAATGTATATGGTTTCAGGGTGGTAATGACTTATGGCAATACTTCTGAACTCAGGATCTGCTGCTCCCGCGGTTTTATATCCAACCAGGCCTTTTTCCAAATGGTCCCAGCTCTCCCCTCCATCAATGGTTTTGTAAATCCCTGATGCCATGCTGCTGCCCTGTGGGTTGAAATAGGATTTCCCTGATATGGCATAGATGCTATGTTGCCGGGTTTTTGTATCGACACCATGAACATATTGGTTGAATGACCCGGCTTGTTCAGGCAGATCAACCTTTCTCCACACACCATCTATTCTCACCTGTATATTATTTTTACCTGTTACATAAAGTGTCCTGTTCTCAGAAGGAGAAGTGGCATCTATTAAAATATTATCTGCATCAAACGCAAAGATGGATTCTTCTTTCCAGTTTGCTCCGGCATCATTCGATACCAGCAATACCTGAGATGATTTTGAGGAAATTGTTTGTTTAAAAGGCCATTCCCGGTCATCGTTCTTTTCAACAAGCAGATACAAGTCCTGTGGGTTATCCGGATCAATGGATAATTTTTTTATCCTGGCAATTGTACTATCTCGGGTCACCACTACTTCAGATGCATGGTCGCCCTGCGTATGGATGTCCAGAATATCTTCCGGGTCAGGATAGAGCGTACTCCATGTATTGCCTCGGTCTCCGCTTCGAAACAGCCGGGTAGAGGTTCCGGCATAAACAAGATCTCTATCTTCCGGATCAAATACAAAAAACCTGCTGACTCCCTTCAGGTTAAACATACGCCATTTCTTGCCACCATCGTAAGTGACATACGAACCGGTCATGTCACAGGCCACAAAAACATGCTCGGGATCAGACGGATTGACGGCCGGATTAAACATGGCACCTCCGCCTCCCGGACCGATGAATCCCCATTGATCATTTCTGCCATTGATATTAGGTGTCTGGCCGGATTGGTCAATCTCACTGTCTGAGCGATTACAGCTGGATATCAGAACCGCAACTGGTAAGGCAAGACAGAGTAGTTTGCAGGAGATATTCATAGGTAGAAGTTTATTGGTTTAATTTGGATTAATCGACAACCGGGCTGCCATGCCAGACGCTTGAACCAAATGTTGTAAGGTATACCTTATCAGGATCATGCTGGTCAATGACCACTCTGTGCCCCCAGTGAAAATCATAATCCTTCAGTTCCTTCCATGTTTTCCCATAATCATCACTGCGATACGCCCCCTGGCCAAAGGTATTGCAATAGATCCTGCCCGGATGCCCGGGGTCAACGGTCACGTCATATACATACTGATCTTCATCAAAGATACGGGTCCAGGTCTCTCCTCCATCCTCAGACATGATGATTCCTCCATCCAGATCGAATGTTTCGTTCCCTCCGGTAGCCCCGGCCGTTCTGCTTCCAATCAGATCGCTGAGGGTAATATCGGCCCAGGAACCCAGGTATAATCTTTGGGGGTTTTGAGGATCATATTCCAGGCCATTAGGGAATCCTGTCATCTCATCCAGATCCAATCGTTGCCATGTGGTAGCCCTATCGATGGATTTATAAACAGCTCCCATAAATACTTCCCTTCCCTCTTCTCCATTTTGATGCTGGGGAGTGGGACTGGTAATTAAAAACAGGGTTCCATCCGGAAGCAGGGTAAGTTCAAAAGCTGCTTTACTGCCTTCGATCCCACGATCGTGAAGCTCCCAGGTCTTGCCGTCATCGTTTGATTTAAATACCCCTTTCCCATAAGCCGCCACATACAAAGTCCTGTTTCCGGCCGGCGAGCTTTCATCCAGTACAATAGAGGTTGACGGACTGTCAAAACCAATACCCTCTGTCATTAGCGTCCAGGATTCTCCCCCGTCTGTGGATAATGCCACGCCGCCTCTCCCATATTCAGTCCATGCAGGGTTCCTGGTCATTTTACCTCTCGGGAAATCGTGCAATCCAGACCATACGGACCATATTTTACCCTTTATTTCCGGATCAAATACCATCCAGTAACAGGTATTATGCCATATGGCAGGTATACCGGTAGTTGATCTGATCCAGCTCTTTCCTCCATTGTAGGAGTGGTGATAACCGATATCTGTATAACTGATGGCTATGTGATCTTTATCAAAAGGATCAAAATGAACACCATAAACAGTAGTTACATCAAGTCCATTTGATGCATAACTTCCATCTGGCTCCTCAATGCTGTAGGCTGCCGTCCAGGTTTCGCCTCCATCCATCGTTTTCATTGACCGATACCAATCGGTCGCCACGGCGATATCACCATTGTTAGGTGCAACACCAATATCAATAAGGCGAAGATAGTCACCTCCAAAGGCCTTTTTCACCCAGGCATCTTTCAAATTGGATGCATCGGTTCCATCTTTCACACCATATTGTCCTGATCCTCCACCCCCTTTCCATACCCATTTCCAGGATCTCCCGGCATCATTGGATCTGATAATACCAAACCATATAACAGTCGTACCATCATTTCTCACTTCCTGGTAATGACTGGTCACTATATAAACGCTGGATGCATTATTCTCCGAAGCTGCTAATGTTGAATAGGTAGGGGGGGAATGTTCACCATTGCTTACAATGGGGTCGCGATTTTGTTCCCATGTTTTACCCGCATCCATCGATATCCAAAGAGTAGTTGGGGCAACGCCTCCATCTCTTCTGAGGGATTCATCGTTATGCAATGCATAAAATACAGCCTTTCCCCCGCCTTCCATTTTGCCACCGGAAATCGAGAAAGACGGTTGCATTTGTTCAGGAAAAGGGGTAAAAGAATAATCCCATGAGTTTTTATCCACTACATGCAGACCATTTGTTGAGAATACATATACTTTCTCTTTTAGCTCCGAGGCATTGGTATAAATGAAATCGATGGTTTGTTCACATGTTATCTTACCCCAGGATATACCGTCATCAGTAGAGTAAAAAAAGTGATTGTTCATACTGAAATATAAATGGTCAGAGTTGTTGGGGTCCACTTTCATATTTCTAACTGTTTTAGAATTGCCCATGCTGCTGTAAAGTGAACCCTCTTTTGTCTGAATAGAGAATGAAGCATGATCACCACTGGAAATCTCGTCTAAAATTTCATCCTCCGCAGGAAAGATCCGTTTCCATGTCTTCCCTCCATCCAAAGACCTGTTAAGTGCATTTGACCCGATGTATATTATCTCAGGATCCTGTGGATCAAAGGCAAATGAATACGATCCATTCGCATAATTAATCTGGGAAAAAGAGTTTCCCCCGTCACTGGTAAGATAAGCTCCCGTCATGTCACACCTGATCATGAAGCGGTTGGCATCTGCATAGGAAAAAGTAGGGATAAAAGTGGCTCCTCCCCCGCCCGGTCCGATACGGATCCAATCCGTTCCGGATCCAGGGCCGCCTGGATTTTCTTTTTCCTGCCGCGATGAAAGTTCACCACATGATGTGGCTGCAATGAGTAACAGGACAAATAAAACTACTTGTTTTCGTGTTTCCTCTAAATTGTTAATTAGTTTCATCATGTGATTTTTTAGGTTCAGGAAGTATAAAAATAGTGAAAAACCCAATTACATTGCACAAGTCCCAAACTCTCCTAATTTTGTACACAGCAAAAATTACTTATCTGAACCAGCCATGAACAAACTCATCATCATTTTTTCACTATTAATACTGGCCGCTTGTAATCCTGCTTCTGACAGTGCCCGGTCAGCCATAAAAGTCCCTGTCTATGCCTGGATGGGAGGGCCGGGACACGATACCGACAAAGAGATCAAAGCGAACTTCATGGACCTGAAAAGCAAGGGCATTGTCGGTCTTATGTATAATGGAGGACATGATCCGGAAACCTATAAACGGGTTGGGGGGATTGCAAAAGAAGTGGGACTGGAATTCCATACCTGGATCCCCGCCATGATACAGGCCAGAAATCCAAAGCTGGACCCGGCAATATATGCATTCAATGGCCTGGGTGAATCTGCTTTTGAAAAACCTGCCTATGCAGATTATTATAAATTTCTATGCCCCAGCCGCGAGGAAGTATACCAGTTTCTTGCCGATTTGTATGGCAATGTTGCAGATCTTCCTGAAGTTGATGGCATTCATCTCGATTATATCCGGTACCCTGATGTGATCCTGGCTGAAGGCCTTTGGGAAAAATACAATCTCGTAATGGACCGGGAATACCCGCAGTTCGATTATTGTTACTGTGATCATTGCGTGGATGGATTCAAAGGTAAGACAGGCATTGATATCAGATCCGTAGAGGATCCTTCACAGGTAGAGGAATGGAAACAATACCGCAATGATCTGATCACCGGTATCGTAAACCGCCTGGCGGATATGGTCCACGCCAAAGGAAAAGAGATCAACGCCGCCGTATTCCCTGGTCCGAATTCCATTGCTAAAAAAATTGTGCGGCAGGAATGGGACAAATGGAACCTGGATGCATTCTATCCGATGAATTACAATGATTTTTATCTGAAAGGTACCCAATGGATAGGTGAGGTCAGCCTAGAGGGAGTTACCGCAATCAACAATCGGAAACCTTTGTACAGCGGTCTGTTTATCTGCCCGAGACCTG
>DAOUVF010000071.1 GCA_030667765.1 Bacteroides sp. | reverse complement strand
TTGGGCACAGGAGATTATGAGATTGTTGTAATAGATGATTGCGGAACAGAAAGGGATACTGTTATTGAAGCATTAACGGTAGGTGATCAAATACTTGGCTTTGACCTTTTACTCTATCCCAACCCATCAACTGGTCAATTTACCATTGAGCTTGATAACCCGGAAAGGGATGATATAGACCTCGAGATTATTAACCTGATGGGGCAACTGGTATTCAAGCAGTTGTATGATTCATACGGAGAGGCCAGGTTTATCCGGACCATTGATTTGGGCAATCAGGCAAGCGGAGCTTACTTTATGAGGATAAATGGTCTGCCCGTTAAGGCCAAGCTAATGATAGAGTAGAAATAGTTATATGATGAAGGAAAGGCTCCCGCTTCGGGGGCCTTTCTTGTTTGGATCTCATGTGAAGCATTTCGTGTTTTTTCACTAAGTTTACATTTCTATAAATGCTATCCTATGAAAGTCCTCATACTTGGTTCAGGAGGGCGTGAACATGCCATCGCCTGGAAGATCTCGCAAAGCCCCCTGTTAACATCATTATTTGTGGCTCCCGGTAATGCCGGGACAGCCCAGTTGGGCACAAATGTGGAACTGTCAGTAACTGACTTTCCGGCCATCAGGGACTTTGTGCTCGGGAATGGTATTGATATGGTGATTGTCGGGCCCGAGGTTCCTCTTGTGGCAGGGATATATGACTACTTTACAGCTGATCCGAAGCTTAAGAAGATCCCCCTGATAGGTCCTTCCAAACTGGGAGCATCCCTCGAAGGTAGTAAGAAGTTTGCCAATGAATTTATGGTCCGGCATGAAATCCCCACTGCAAGGTACATAAATGTAACTTTGAATACCTATCAGGAAGGTGTTGAATATCTCAAAACATTGGAACCGCCGTATGTACTTAAGGCAGATGGACTGGCTGCGGGGAAGGGGGTCCTGATACTTGACAGCCTGAAGGAGGCTGAAAAGGAACTTAAAGAAATGCTCGAAGGGAAGTTCGGGGAGGCCGGCAACAATGTGGTTATCGAAGAGTTCCTTCCCGGCATCGAAGTGTCAATCTTCGTACTGACTGATGGGGTATCTTATTTGATCTTTCCTGAAGCCAAAGATTATAAGCGAATTGGAGAAGGTGACACCGGGCTTAATACAGGGGGGATGGGAGCCATTTCGCCGGTGCCTTTCGCGGACAAGATTTTCTTAAGGAAGGTTGAGGAAAAGATCGTTAAACCAACGGTAGAAGGTCTTAACAAGGAAAATATAGATTACAAGGGTTTTATCTACATTGGGCTGATGAATGTTCTTGGTAATCCTTACGTGGTCGAATATAATGTTCGCATGGGTGACCCGGAAGGAGAAGTGGTCCTGCCCCGGATCAGCAGTGACCTGCTGGACCTTTTTGTGGCTGTTTCCCGGAAGAAACTGAAGAAGAAGACCCTGGAAACAGATACCAGGACGGTAAGCACTGTAATGCTTGTTTCCGATGGTTATCCCGGTGCCTATGAAAAGGGGAAGGAAATATCAGGTTTGGATGATCCGGGCAAATCTGTCATATTTCATGCCGGGACCAAACTGACTGACGGCAGGGTAGTAACCAACGGGGGAAGGGTTTTGTCGGTAACATCTTTTGGGGATGATATGACCGAGGCCCTGGCAAGGACATATGTAACTGCTGATAGGATCCAGTTCGAGGGCAAATACTACCGTAGAGATATCGGTTTTGACCTTTAGTTCAAAAATGTTTCACTGAATGTTCCTGAAATTCTTAAAAGTTGGCCGGCCAGTTCAGTTCATGCTTCTACTGGTCTTCGCTGTGTTGTTCTGGTTGAAGTACTTTATCCTTCCTCAGCCAGTCCAGATGAGTTTCGAAGAGTCACCCATGCCACTTTTTCAATTAGTCAGCAGGCTTCTCGAGGGACAGGAATTCTTGTCTAAGACCATAGCATTGTCACTTTTAGTAATCAATGCCCTGCTGCTTTCCAGGCTGAATATGAAATTCATTGTGCTCAAAAGCCGGACCTATCTGCCGTCTTTCATTTTTTTACTTGTTGTAAGCAGCTATTTGCCCCTGCAACGCTTGAATCCAGCTGTCTTTGCCAGTATCTTTATGCTGTTTGCCATTGAGGCCATTTTGGGAACCTTTAAAAAGGAAGGATTGGCCTATGAATACTTTCTGGCATCATTCCTGGTCTCCACGGGCAGTCTGTTTTATGCCAGGGGAGCATACCTCATGCTGATCATCTGGATAGGCCTTTCGCTTTTTAGAAATATCCGTTGGAGGGAATGGATGTTCACCTTCATTGGTTTCCTGCTTCCTTACCTTTTCCTGTTTTCCTTGTATTATCTGACCGGTCAGGAATTATTCCCCAGGTGGCAGGGGATGATAATGAATTTTCTTCCTGATCATGATTCCAGCCTTTTTAACAGATATTATATCCTGTTCTATGCCTTTTTAGCAATCCTGATCCTGCTGGCAAGCCGGAAGATGATCATCAACTACCAGGGCTTAAAAATCTACGTGCGGAAATTCTACAGGCTGAATTTCTGGATCTTTGCTGTTACGCTGATCGTATACTTCAGCCTTTACAGCCGGTCTGTTGAACTGGTCTATTTCTGTGGATTCGCGATTGCCTATATTCTTTCCTATTACTTTTTCAATCTACGCTCCAGGCTAACCGGAGAGATACTATTCGGACTTTTGTATGCAGGTTATGTGATGCTGCTCATCACTTCATAACATATGACAGGATACCAACTGCTTCACCAGACTTTCCGTCGATGAATGAGATAAAAACATGGTATATTCCTGTTTTCTGGCACAAGAAATTGAATGGATTGAATTCCTCCTGTGTGTTTGCATCATAAGAGCTGAAAATCAGCCGGTTACTGTCGTAAAGCCTGATAATGGCTTTCCCTTCAGATTGTTCGGTTGTACAGACGTTAAAGCGATAGACATTGTTCTTACTTAAAACAAGCGGATAGCGGGCGACAGGATGCTTTGAACCGGCTTTCGCCTCCCCTAGCTTAACAATAAAATCTTTCAAATAGGTCGCATCTTTACCGGCATCGTTGGCACATTGTTCCACAAGGTCAGCGGCGGACTGAGCCTGAATGTTGCCGGTAAGAACAAATAAAAATCCGATAAATATTAACGTAAGGATCCGTATCATATTAAAAGGCAATTAGCTTGTTTCTTACTTCTTCTGTCTTATTAATGATCTGCTGCAGCTGCTCATCCGTAATCTGGACATTGCTTTTTTCGTTTTGTACGATCATGACCATCCCATCCTTTTCTACAGTCTCCGGTTCTCCCATTTCATAAGTGATCTCCACCTGGTCAAATACTTCTTTAATCTCATTCATCTGAGTAAGCAGGTCGGCTATTTGTTGCTGGCTCTTGTAGGGATTCAGGATAAGAAATAGATTATTCAGGTTTAGCTTTTGTTCTCCAATCCTTTCACTGAGTGCCGGGTTGGATGTCTCGTTGGCTACCTGGGTTGCAAGAAACATACCTTCAATCCAGACACCTGTCATCATCAGGGCACTCAGGTGCCCCCTGTTATTTTCCCTCAGGTATGAATCAATATTATTGAAACTGTTCACTGATATATACATCAGGGAATCAATATTCTCCCTGCTGGTAGCCAGCCGCTTCAGGGTAACAAAATCGAAGAACTGACCCACCCTTATCCCATCTGCCAGTTTATTAATGGCTGTCAGGTAATCGACGATCTGGGTATTCTTGTTATAAATATTAAGATAGCCAAGATCAGCCCCGAAAACCCCCAGGCTGTAAGCCATCTGGAAACTGGTATTATACCGGTCAACATAATCTGTGGTTGCCAGGTAATCCAGGGAGAAAGGAGTCCCGATCTCCTTGATCAGGGCTGCCATTTCAATAGGAGAGGATACACTTTGAACTATCTCGTCCAGGGCCTCTTCAGAGATCTGAATATCTGCAGCGAGTTCCAAAGAGTCAAGTATATCTAACTCTGCATCAGCCAGTTTTCCTTTTCTTGATTGACAGGACAGGATCAATGCAAATGAGAGTAGAAACAAAATTGATTTCCGAATCATAATGGATTTTATTTTTTATCGTCAGATAAACAAAAATAGAAATTAATCATTTCAATTTCTGGGTAAGCCGGATAATTTTATGTACTAAATTGTAATATAAGCAAATGTATAGCACGAGCGACAGGAACCAGATAAAACCAATATTGAACCAGAAGGTATCGAAATACCTGCCCAGGAAGTATTTCCTGGGTGCAAAAAAGTGTGACCTGAAGGCTAATGGTCCCACAGGAACCGGGTCAAGATATATCGGATCAATTTGCTGGATCAATGAATTCCGGTATTCAACCATTTTATTTTTCTCATATACCTTTCTGACATACTCTTCCACACTCTCATTATAATGGTTATCCTTGACCTGGTTATAGACAAGAGGTTGTTTTTCCATGTAATATGTGATCCGGTTTTCCAGTTGCGTATTGGCGAATATGAATTCCTGTGAATAATAATCCTTAATTACTTCCAGGTAAAGATCCATTTTTTGCAGGAGACGGCCGGACATTCCTTCAGGTGTCATCAGTTTTAATTCTTGAAAGGCTTTTCCCGGGACAAGTATATTCAATTTGGAAAATTCATTGTGAAGGAGTTTAAGATCCATAGCCGATGAAGTGATGCTCCCTGTTCGATCAAGATCTTGCCTGACCTTCTCCAGCCGCCGCTTGAGTTCAGGCAGCAAATAAACCTGGTGGAAATCTGCCACACTTTCTGCTTTCTTATCCTTGTAAAATATTTTCTGGAACCGGTTCTCCTTGAACTGATGTACCATCAGGGCTTCGTACGACCATTTAGGGATCATGATCTCAGCAATCAACGGAACTTTTCCCACGCTGCCAACCTTCCGGTTCAATTTGTCATAGCTGAACATGGCCCCGCTGAGGATCATCATCGGGATCATGAGCATGGGGATGACGATGTAGATGGTTATTGCCGAGTTGAAAGCGGCCGATATGTTCAACCCCAGTATATTGGCACAGACGGCAGTGGAAAACAGGGCAAGCCAGTAAGCAAATGTCATTCCCTTGATACCCAGGATAGGATTGGCGACAATCACGAAGAGCAAACATTGGATTGCTGAGATGAGGATCAGGATGAACACCTTTGAAAGGAGATATCCGGAGCGGCTAAGGCTTAGGAATGCCTCCCGTTTATGAATCTTCCTATCCTTGAATATTTCTTCTGCACTCACGATTAATCCAAGGAACAGCGCCACGATAAGGCTCATGAATATATAAACAGGGATATTTTCATTTTCCCTGAAAATATAAGTAGTAGAAGTCGGATCCGCGATGTAGCGGATGATATAGGAAAGGATCAGGGCCAGGATGGGAGAAACAAGCAGGGTCAGTCCAATATATTGGCGATTGCTGATTTTTGAACGCAGGTCCCGGATCCAAAATATACTGAATTGTCTGATCCAGCCAGGAGGGGACAGGTTTCCCGGGGGCGGTGAGTCCGCACCGGGGATCTCCTTTTCAACATGATGCTTATGGTACATATCTTCCCAGCGTTCAGGAAGTACTTTCCTCACTCCGGTATAGTTCCCGAATTCATCCACTACACTGGCTTCAATGATATTGAAAATTAATTCTGGATATACGTTCCCGCAGGTGGGGCATTCCCCTATTTCGGCATTGATCTGTTCATCCATTCTTTTGAAATACATCACAGCTTCGACCGGATTGCCATGGTAAATCATATATCCGCCGATGTCCAGGAAAATAATCCTGTCGAACATCTTATAGATTTCGGATGATGGTTGGTGAATGACCACGAAAACCAGTTTGCCTTTGAGGGCAAGTTCCCTGAGGAGGTCCATGACGTTTTCGGAATCACGGCTGGAAAGACCGGATGTTGGTTCATCCACAAACAGGACAGATGGTTCCCTGAGAAGTTCAAGGGCAACATTCAGGCGTTTCCTCTGACCGCCACTGATCAGTTTATTGAAAGGTGTGCCTACCTTCAGGTCTTGAATATCCTGAAGGCCGAGATTTACCAGGGTCTTGTCCACCAGTTTTTGTAAATCCTCTTTGGAGGTCTTTCGGAAACATAGACTGGCATTATAATACAGGTTCTGGAATACGGTTAGCTCTTCAATCAAAAGATCATCCTGGGGGATCAGACCGATCACACCCTTGAGTTTATCCATCCGGATATGCAGATCCAGTCCGTTGATCATGACAGATCCTTCAGCAGGCTTGATATTACCGGACAGGATATTCAGCAGGGTTGTCTTTCCAGCACCGCTGGCACCCATGATACCTACCAGGCTGCCATGCTCCTCCGTGAAATTAATGTTGCGTAACCCAACATCCCCACCGGGGAACCTGTAGTGAAGCCCTTCCACTTTCAGGGATATTCCCGTATCAGCGTCTTCATGCAAAAAGTGGCTGACCACATCACTGTATACAGTGGTTTTCCCCTGGGCGGCTTGATTGTACTTCCATTGGCGAACAGATAGATCCGTTGATTATTGATTGAAAGACCGTTCAGGAACAATTCCTGTTCCCCGGTGTATTGAAAAAAATACAGACCTACACTGGGAACATGAAGGAAAACAATAGACCCGGTTTCTTGCGGGTCGTGCTGGTGCAGAGTTGTGTCCTGACTTTCTTCCTGGCTGGTGAGGATCAAAACCAGGGGATCGTCAATTTCGGAAGGCTTTGTCGAAGTAATGAATTTTTCAATGCTGGAGGTTTCTTCTTTTGGGACCTTGAACACATCCGCAACGGTATTGATGATGGCCATCCGCTGATGGGTGAATTTCCTGTCAGCATTAACAAGCTCAAATAACCTTACCAGCACCACAATTTTCTGGTTTTGGTGCAGGGTTTTATTGATCCTCCTGCAAATACCAAGCACCTTTACAGAATCCAGCACAGGGGTTAGCTTCTCGGCGTCAGGGGGGGAGGATGATGATTCTTCACCAAGGCCTGCATGCTGTTCAAACAGGAAATAATACTGGCTTACATACTCACTGGAAAGCTGTTTTGACAGGAAGGTCCTGACATAGGCCTTCTCGCTCTCCTCAACGCCTCCATCCTGCTTGATAATCAGTGCAAACAGTTGCATCAGGGCCTTAAGGATCTCTTCACTCATGGATCAGGAGTAATTATTCAAGATTCAGGAATAGGATACCATTTCGAAAGGGACATCTACCATTTCCGAGTATTCTTCACCGGCTTCCATCATATCTTCATCTTCTTCCGGGTAATGCCAGCGAACCATGACTTCATGCCCTTCTTCAATCATTTCTTCAAACTGGGTAAGGATGTCAAGGATTATCTTGGAGCTTGCTGTATTAAAATAAGTTAACTTAAAATTAAAAACAGTAACATCAAGGGGATCTTTAGCGTATTCCTCAATCCAGCTCATCATAGGTTCATAAAAGGTATTAACATCTTCCGGCAGGGAACGTCCGGAAATTTCCAGGATATTGGATTCTCTGTCCAGAACTATCTGGGGACTATCCTCCGTGCTTTCAATCTTTAATATTTCCATAACAACAGGATTAAGATGTTCGTGGTATGTATGTGGTTAATAGAAAAAATGATACTTTATCTGTGATCGGCAGAAAATTATATTCAAGTTTCTTCTTTGTTTTTCTCCTGATGTCAATAAATCCCAGTCCCGCTCCCCCTTTTGTAGACAACCTCCCTTCACGCATTTGCCTGACATAAAGATCTTTCAATTCATCCTCATTCAACTCGTTTATTTGTTCAATCATATCCTTCAGTTCCTTGACCTTTTCAATGAATATGGCATTACCTGTTGTCACACACCAGTACTGCTCGGTGCGGCTGACCATAAAGATCCCTTTTCCGGCATACTGGGATTCTCCTGATTCATACTCATCTGCATGCCGGCTGATGTTCTGAAGGCATTCGACCATTACATGGAAGACTTTTCGCTGGACGGTGGAGGCTTCGGCATTTTCTTTCATCTGGGCCTCGGTAAGTGCGATGAATGCCTTGGTGATCTGCTGGGTTACCCTGCCCTCATATACCAGCTTGATCTCATGCGCCTTCATGGATTTATAAAAATCATATACGAATTCAAGAAAACCGCTTTCCATCTTTGCTGATAACTAAAATTCAATGCCTATGAGAAGCACATCATCTATTTGTTTTGCATCCTGCATCCAATCCTCAAAATCCTGAGTAAAATAATGCTTGTACTGGTTCATGGTAAACCCTGGATTATCTGTGATGATATTCCTGATCCTGCCTGGAGAATATTTCTTGTTTTCTGGTCCACCAAGCTGATCCGGCATCCCGTCAGTAAAAAAGAAGACTTTGTCCCCGGTACCATAAGGGATGACATGGTTGGTAAAGGGACTTTCAGGCTTTTTCCTGTTCGGGATGCCCCCGATGGCTTTCCGGTCACCTTTAAGCTCTATCAATTCACCATCATGGAGCAGGTAAAGCGGGCGGTGGGCCCCTGAATAATGTATTTCCCGTGATTTCAGATCGATCTTGCAAAACGCTATATCCATACCATCCCTTGCATCTGCATCTTCCGATTCCTGTTTCAGGGTTTTCCTGACTCCGGCATGCAGCTTATCGCAGATCTGAGCGGCTGTAAACCCGGGCTGGTGATCTACAATATTGTTTAACAGGAAGTAACCAATAAAGGACAATAATGCACCCGGAACACCATGGCCGGTACAATCAACTGCAGCGAGGTAAACCAGGTCACCATCCGGGAAGAACCATGGGAAATCCCCGGATATCACATCACGGGGTTTATAATAGATAAAACATTTGGAAAAAAACTCCTGTATATGGCGGATGCCTGGCAGGATACTGCTTTGTATCCGTTCGGCATAATTGATACTATCCTCGATCTTACGGTTTTTTACCTGGATCTCTTTTTCAATACTCTTGGCTTCAGTTATATCATGTCCGACGATAAGAATGGTTTCCAGTTCCCTGTCACTGTATTCAGGTATCGCATCCATGCTCATGATCCTGTCAAGCGATCTCTCTCCTGCGTGAATGGGAATGATCACTTCATTGTTGGTCTTCTTCGGATGCTCCTTCATATAGATGATGGCCTGATCAAAATATGCTGCCAGTCCGGAAGGAAGACCGCTGTCTTTGATGTTCTGGTTGACAAGCTCTGCCGGGGTTTTCGCCAGGTAATCTTCAACCACTGGATTGGCATAATAGAACCGTCCGTCTAAACTGAGCCTGATGATCATGTCCAGGGAGTTTTCAGACAGGGATTGCATCCTGCTTCTAAGACGTTCTTCTTTTTCAGCTCTGTGTTTTTCAGTTATATCATTGATATTCAGTATTATACCATTAACAGAAGGGTCTTCCAGCATGTTCCTGAATTTTGATTCCAGGGCAACCTGCTGACCATCTTTTCTGATATAATTATATTGAATGGTAGGTGTAATGGATGGATCCTTTACGGTCATGTCGAACAATTCCTTAATTCTTTCCTGGTCATCCAGTGTGAGCCGTTCGAAATCCTTGCCTTTCATATACTCTTTCGGGGAATACCCAAGGATCCTTATGACAGATGGACTTACATATGTAATCTTCAGATCCTTGTCATAAATGGTGATGATCTCGGAGGCATTTTCAAGCAACCAGTGTAGTCTTTTCTGAGCATTTTCCACCTCCTGTACCTGGGTCTCCAGCTGCTCATTGGAACGTTTCAATTCTTCCTGGGTCACCCTCATTTCTTCTGCATTCTCCTTGAGCTTTTCCTCGTTTGATTGCAGCTCGACGGTCATTTTCTGGGATTCCTGCAGCAGTTTTTCAGTTTTCTGGTTTACCCTCACGTTGAAAATGGTCCGGGAAATGATATCCCCCAGTTCCTTCACAAGATCAATGGTCTGTTCAGGGATCTCTGTACTCAGGGATGCAATTTCAACCACTCCCTGGAGCTTATCGTCTGAGATCAGGGGTACGATGAGCAGGCTTGCAGGTTTTT
>DAOUVF010000100.1 GCA_030667765.1 Bacteroides sp. | reverse complement strand
TCTCTTTCTTTGAGTATTCGAGTTTATCCACATAGGCTTTGTTTACGTATACAAAATGCCCCTTTATATCCGTAACTGCCACAAGTTCAGCTGACTGTTCCATGGCCTCGGCAAGCCTTTTCAGACTTTCTTCGGCTTTCGCCTTTTCCGTGATGTCGTGTATAAAAAACTGGTAAAATGTTTCACCTTTCAGTTGGAAACTTGCAGCAATGACGTCAGCAATAAATGTGCTTCTGTCTTTCTTTTTAAATTCCCAGTTAATCTCAAACAATTCCCCTTTCCGGGTGACTGCTTCCAGCTCTTTGGCATACTTGCCGGCATTACTGCCATCAGGCTGGATTTTAACCAGCAGATCCAGCAAACCCTTCGACATCAGTTGTTGTTTTGAATAACCGAAGTATTCAACCGCACGTGTATTGCATGTTGTAATCAGGCCATCTTTTTCAAGCAGGATGGCCTCCGCGGCGTGATCAAATAGCAGACGGTACTTGGTCTCACTCTCCCGCATGGCCTCCTCGGCTTTCTGCTTATCCGTTACATCCATCGTATCAACAACCGTGTGAGTAACATCATCGCCTTCTTCCTTATACGGATAGAACGTCACTTCAAAACAACGCAGGCCACGAGATGGCACTTCAAACCAGGCCTGGTACCTGACAACATTGTTCTCGAAACTATCATCAAAGCTTTTCCGGATATATTTATCAAAACTTTCCTCACCCCATACTTCAGTCAGTGTTTTTCCGATGACCTCGTCCCGGATCAGGTTATGTGCTTTGCAAAACGCATCATTGACAGCTTCATATGTATAATTCCTGTCTACCAGGGTGAACATGGATTTGGAAGCATTTACTATAAAATCATATTTCTGACGCTCACTTTCTGCCCTGAGGCGGGTGGAGTGTTCATTTGCTTCAAGTAAGGCCCGGCTGATTGAAGGGACAAGACGGGAGAGTCGTTGTTTGAGTACATAATCTGTAGCTCCGCTTTTCAGGGCTTCTATGGCAAGTTCTTCCCCCATAACACCTGAAATAATGATAAATGGTATATCCGAGATCAATTGCTGTGTAATATCCAGGGCTTCCAAACCATCAAATGATGGCAGGGAGAAATCTGCAAGAATAATATCCATTTCCTCTTCTTTCAGGGCAGTGATAAATTCCTCCTTCGTCTTCACATGGATCAGATCGAATACAATTCCATCCTCTTCCAGGTATTCCCTGACCAGGTCAACGTCATAATCTGTATCCTCGAGATAGAGGATCCTTAAAGTTTTCATTGTGTGGTTAGTGGCTATTATTATTTTTCATTATGATTATTCTCTGATGCTGAATCAGGCAAAGTAAAGTAGAAAGCTGCACCTTCATTCACTTTGCCTTCTGCCCATATTTCACCTCCGCACCGGTTGATGATCCGTTTCACAATACCCAGGCCAACACCTGAGCCTGAATATTCATCTTCTTTATGCAAGCGGTAAAAAACTTCAAAAGCCTTGTCCGCATATTTGGTATCAAAGCCTATACCATTATCCTTGACGGATAATAGAACCTTTCCGTGCTCCTGCAAAAATCCGAAAGCAATCCTGGCATTCTCAACAGTTCTGGTAAATTTTACCGCATTGGAAATGAGATTGGAATATACCTGTCTTAAAAGATTCGGATCTCCCTCAATGCTGCCGAGTTGTTCCGTATCCCAGATGATTTTCCGGTCCTCGTCCGGTATCGAATAATCTTCACCGATGATAGATTCTACAAGCTCCTTCAGATCGAAACGTATCTTGCTTATGCTGGTACTAGAGACCCTGGAAAATGTCAGTAGATCTTCGGTCAGGCGTCCCATCCTGTTGATAGATCCAAGTATGTGTTCCAGGTAGAGCTTGCTTTTCTTATCCAGGGTATCACGGTTTCTCCTCTCCAGTAGCTCTACGAAGCTTTGCATGTGTCTGATGGGGGACTGAAGGTCATGTGAGACAGAATAGGAGAAGGCTTCCAATTCCTTGTTAACCGCTTCCAGCTGAGCTGTTCTTTGTATCAAAGCCGCTTCCAGCATTTCACTCCTTTCCTTTACTACGGAGTCTGATTCCGCTGTCTCGGTAATATCTTCAATCAAGCCTTCATAACGCACCACTTCGAGCTTGTTATTAAAAACAGCCCGTGCACTCTCCCTGACCATGATTTTTTTTCCATCCTTGCGTGTCCATGCGGTTTCGAATCCCCGGATGATACCCTCATTTTGCATCACGGATTTGAATTCGTCGCGATCATACTGGTTAATATATCCTTCTTCCTCGAGGTTGCGCCGTTTTAAATCATCCAGGTTCTCATAGCATAGCATGCTGATTATCTGCCTGTTGGCATAAAGTATCTCGCCTGATGGATTGGTTATATAAACCCCAATCAGGCAGTTGTCAATCAGTTCCTGGAATATTGTACCAGCGTTTTCCAAGTATCATAATTTGATAACCTGAAATCTAAGAAATATTCCAGATTGAAAGGCCTTGGATAGTTTAATTTTATTCACATGTTTATTGATCTGCATAAAACGACCATGAATAACATGAATACATTGACCAACGTAGTGTGATGAGGGTTGGTGGGTGCTACAGACCCTTCTCGCTCAGGTATCTCTCGGTATCAATGGCAGCCATACAACCCGATCCGGCTGCGGTAACAGCTTGCCTGTAATGTGCATCCTGCACATCGCCACAGGCAAATACACCTTCCAGGTTGGTCCTTGATGTACCCGGTGTGGTTTTTATATAACCTACATCATCGGTATTCAGGTATGTAGCAAATATGTCTGAATTGGGCTTGTGACCGATGGCCAGGAAAAATCCCTCGACCTCGACCTTGTAGTCCTTGCCGGTTTTTTTATTGTGGACAATGACTCCATCCACATTCTGATCTCCTACCACCTCTTTGGGTAAATGTTCAAATAAAACCTCTATGTTCTCAGTATTCAGCACTCTTTCCACCATGATCCTGGAGGCCCGGAAGACATCCCTTCTGACGATCATATATACTTTTTTACAGAGTCCCGACAGATAAAGGGCTTCTTCACAGGCAGAATCCCCTCCGCCCACGACAGCCACGTCCATTCCTTTATAGAAAAATCCGTCACAGGTGGCACATGCAGAGACCCCGTGTCCCATAAATTGTTGCTCGGATTCCAGTCCCAGGTACTTAGCAGTAGCCCCGGTAGCAATAATCACGGAGTCAGCCTCAATGAGGTGTCTGTCATCAATGGTTATCCTGTATGGCTGTGCTGACAGGTCAGCAGCGGTTGCCAGGCCCCAGCGTATATCTGACCCAAACCGTTCAGCCTGTTTTTTCAGGTCTTCCATCATCACGGGACCCGAGACTCCGTCCGGATAACCGGGAAAATTCTCAACATCTGTAGTGGTGGTTAACTGACCGCCTGGCTGTAAACCTTCATAAAGCACCGGTGCAAGGTTAGCACGAGCTGCGTATATGGCAGCAGTATACCCGGCCGGCCCCGAACCGATAATGAGGCAACGTACTTTTTCAGATGATTCTGGTGTGGATGTCTTTTCCTGCTCCTCATGCAGGTCACCTATTGATTTAAATAATTCCATATCCGGTTTTTATGATAAGCTGGTTCAATTTTGTTTCAAATAAATATAATCACGAAATTTAATAATGTCTCCTACATTACAATATCCATACCTTTTGATGAAAACTGCTAAATTTGCACAAAACTGACAATAAGTCATAATCGATGGAGATCAAACTGGTAAAAAACGGCATATTTCCGGTTACCCGGACTGCCGGGGGGCAACCGATGGAGCAGTTGCCCGATACGGGCTATGCATTTCCGGGAACCCTCCAGGGGGAAGGTAAACTGGTTGGTATCCCGGTTCTGTTTATCCGGACCAGCGGATGCAATCTTCGTTGTACGTGGACCACCCCAACGGGGAAAGTGAGTATCTGTGATACGCCGTATGCTTCTCATTATCCGGTGGAGGTAGATATCATGGATACTGGAGAGGTGGCAGACATAGTCAGGGCAAACCTGGGAATGATAAGGCATGTGATTATTTCAGGTGGAGAACCGACCCTCCAGCCCCTGCCACTGGTTGAACTGGCCAGGTATTTAAAAAAGGAGCTGAACGTTCACATCACACTCGAAACAAACGGCGTCTTATTTATACCGGAACTGGCCACGCATATAGACCTTTTCTCCATATCTCCAAAACTGAAAAGTTCCGATCCGGATGCGAAGAAAAACAGGCTGCTCGACTATCCAGTCGAACAAAACTATATCAGGGATCACAAGAAATTCCGGCGCAATCCTGACACCCTTCAAAAATATATCAATGCCTGCATGCATAAAGGTTCATATTACGGGGATGAGCCAGGATCCCCTCCCAAAAGAAAGTCGAACAAGGATTTTCAGCTGAAATTCGTCATTTCCCGGGAGTCGGATATAGATGAGATCAAGCAGGATTTTCTTAATCACCTGAGCTTTGTAGAACCGGATGATGTTGTTTTAATGCCTGTCGGAGGCAGCCCGGAACTGCTGAGCGAAAGCATGTACATGACAGCCAGGCTGGCCATTCAGCATGGATTCCGGTACACCCCACGTCTTCAGATTGACCTGTTCGGGGATACTGCAGGCACCTGATAATCAGATCACCTTTGGGTGCTCCTTGGGATAGGCGCCTGCCTGTAATTTTGCTGCCACCGCTGAGAATGCTTTGATGGTAATTTCCACATCCTCCAGAGAATGAACGGCAGTAGGGATGATCCTCAGCATGATGACATTCCTGGGCACTACCGGGTAAACCACCATGGAGGTGAATACCCTGTAATTTTCACGCAGATCTGTTATCACATTTGTGGCTTCCGTGAGCCCTCCTGCCAGGAATACCGGTGTCACAGGTGATTCCGTCACGCCCAGGTTGAATCCTTTCTCTTTCAAACCACTTTGAATAGCATTAACGATCTTCCAGAGGTTTTCTCTCAGCTCGGGCTTTGATTTCAGTAATTCGAGCCGTTTCATGGCACCTATCACCAGGGGCATGGGAAGTGACTTGGCAAATACCTGTGATCTCATATTGTACATCAGGATATCGATGATATCCCTCTCACCTGCTACAAAAGCCCCGATGGAAGCCATGGATTTTGCGAAAGTGGAAAAATAGATATCGATTTCGTCCTGCACACCGAAATGTTCCCCGGTACCTGCCCCGGTTGCGCCCATGGTCCCGAATCCATGCGCATCATCAACCACCAGCCGGAAGTTGAATTTCTTTTTTAATGCAGCAATTTTATCCAGTTTCCCAAGGTCACCGGCCATACCGAATACGCCTTCTGTGATCACCATGATCCCGCCGCAGGTTTTTTCGGCAAGTTTTGTTGCCCTCTCCAACTGGGTTTCCAGGTTGGCAATGTCATTGTGCGGAAAGACATAGCGTTTGCCAATATGCATACGGAGGCCATCTAGGATACAGGCATGTGAGTCTGAGTCATATACCACAACATCATTCCTGCTCAGCAGGGTATCAATGATGGAGGTCATACCCTGGTAACCGAAGTTTAGCAGGTAACTGGCCTCCTTTCCAACGAAATCAGCCAGTTGCTGTTCCAGTTCCTCATGTTTGGCAGTCTGGCCCGACATCATCCTGGCCCCCATGGGATATCCGAGCCCGTATTCCAGTGCTGCATCAGCATCCGCTTTCCTGACCTCGGGATGGTTAGCCAGTCCCAGGTAATTATTCAAACTCCAGGTGAGCACTTCCTTACCCCTGAACTTCATCCGGGGCTGGATCTCGCCTTCAAGTTTAGGGAATAAAAAATATCCATGGCCAATTCCCTGGTGCTGGCCCAGGGGGCCTCTGTTTTCTTTAAATTTGTCAAAAATATCCACGATGCTGATTTTTGGTTTAGTAATCCGACAAAATTAGTTTTTTTTAATAATCCAGAAAAACGGAAAATAATCTTTACTAAAAAATCGTTGCTACATTAAATTATTAAGTGTTTCGTTTTCAATTCATCCCATAATAATGTATTTTTGCACGATGTTTTTCAACAGGAATCATATTATCCTGCTGGTTGTCACTGTTTTAGTGGTGTTTTCAGGCTGTAGTGGTTATGAAAAACTGCTAAAAAGTTCCGATTATCGCCTGAAATTCACCAAGGCGATGGAATATTATGAAAATGAGGAATATGTAAGGGCCGGGACCTTGTTCGACCAGATTTCTACGGTTTACAGGGGCACAACCAAGGCGGATACAGTTTTCTATTATCAGGCAAAAAGTTATTTCAATCAAAGGGATTATATCCTTTCCGGGCATCATTTCAAAAACCTGGCATTTAATTTCCAGAACAGTGTTTATGCGGAAGAATCAGATTATATGGTTGCCTATTGTTATTACAAGCTGTCCCCTAAACCTTCCCTTGACCAGGAAAATTCAGTACAGGCCGTTAATTATTTCAAATTGTTCATGATCAAATATCCAAGCAGTGATCGTAATGACATGGCTAAGCTTTATATCGACGAGATGCGTAACAAGCTGGTACAAAAATCTTATTTGAGTGCAATACTTTATTATAATTTGGAAGATTACCGGGCATCCATCATAGCCCTGCAGAACAGCCTGAATGAGTTCCCGGATACGGAGCACAGGGAGGAACTCATGTTCCTGTTGTTGAGATCAAATTTCCTGCTGGCCGAAAATAGTATTTCAGCCCGGCAGGTAGAAAGATACCAGGATGCGGTGGATGAGTATTATTCATTCGTGGGAGAATTCCCGGAGAGTAAGTACAGGCAGCAGGCAGACAGGATATATGATGCCTCACTGAAAGAAATTCCGAATGGAAACATTTTAAGCGGTCAATAAATAACAAAATATTAATATGAGCGTAGATTACAAAAAATCAAAAGCTTCTGTGACGACTGTTACAAGGGATGTGAACCGGCTGGACCAGGAAACCAATAACATCTATCAGACGGTGATGATCATAGCCAAACGTGCGAACCAGATCAGCGTGGAACTCAAGCAGGAGCTAAACAGAAAATTGGAAGAATTTGCCTACTATACAGATAACCTGGAGGAAGTCTTTGAAAACAGGGAACAAATTGAGATTTCAAAATATTACGAGAGGCTTCCCAAACCAACTTTGATCGCTACCCAGGAATTCCTGGATGATGACATCTATTACAGGATGTCAGAACCCGAGCCCGAGAATTTATAAATACCCAATCTCTTTCAGCAAACATGCTGCAAGGAAAAAAAATACTGGTTGGCCTGACGGCCAGCATCGCAGCCTATAAGACAGCAACCCTTGTCCGCTTGCTGGTCAGGGACGGGGCTGAAGTGCAGGTTATCATGACCCCCACGGCAAAGGAATTTATTACCCCGGTTACCTTCTCTGCCCTGTCCGGTAAACCGGTCCATATAGAATTCTTCTCAGGCAAGAGTGGCCAGTGGGATTCACATGTCGACCTGGGGATCTGGGCGGACCTGTACTTGATTGCACCGGTTACAGCCAGTACCCTGGGCAAAATGGCAAACGGCATTGCAGACAACCTCCTCCTGACAACCTATCTCTCATGTAAATCCCCTGTCATCCTGGCGCCGGCCATGGACCTGGATATGTACCAGCATCCGTCTACTACCCGGAATATTAAGATCTTACAATCCTATGGCAACCAGATCATTGAGCCTGGCACCGGGGAATTGGCAAGCGGCCTTGTCGGGAAGGGAAGGATGGAGGAACCGGAAATCATTCTTGAAAAAGTACAATCTTTTTTTGCCTCATCCAGCGATGATCAAAAATAACCCCGGAAGGTTAAACGGAATAAAGATCCTGATTACAGCAGGACCCACACATGAAAAAATCGATCCAGTAAGGTTTATTGGAAATTATTCTACCGGTAAGATGGGATATGCGATTGCTGAAGCCTGTGCAGAAGAAGATGCCAGTGTCCTGCTGGTGAGTGGACCGGTAAACATGGAGGCTGTTCACCCCGGGATCACCCGTTTCGATGTGACCTCAGCCAATGAGATGGCAGAGAAGTGTTTTGGCCTCTTCGGGGAATGCCAGGCCGGGATCATGACTGCCGCGGTAGCAGATTATACACCCGGCAGGAAATACAGCAGCAAGGTAAAACGAACAAAGGAAAACCTTACGATTGAGCTGGTACCCACCACCGATATTGCAGCAGAACTCGGCAGGAGGAAGCGGAAGGACCAGGTACTCGTGGGATTTGCCCTGGAAACAGACGAGGAAGAAGTAAATGCGCAAAGCAAACTGAAAAAGAAAAACTTCGACTTCATCGTGCTCAATTCCCTGAATGATAAGGGTGCAGGTTTTGGCGGAGATACAAATAAAATCACTATTATTGATGCAGATAATAATATCCGGTATTTTGAGTTAAAGTCTAAGAGGGAAGTTGCTCGGGACATCATTGAAAAACTGGTTGAATATGTATAGTACAAGCAGAAAGCTGGTCCTTGTGATAAGCCTGGCAGTCCTGCTGGGCGGATGGTGGATGGATCCGTTCGGGCTGTTCACTTCCGGTGCGGTCGAACAGCAGCGTGACGTGATGAAGGAGTTCAAGGCGACATACGGCGGGTTGGCGGATGCTTTTCTCGCCACATACGTCAGTCGCCCGGATGATTATACCCACGAGCAGTACATCGAGGATTGGCGCAACGAGCATTGGCGCAAGTTCATCAACGAGTATGCCGCCAGCATCGAGAAGGACGCTCCCGCGGACATGCTCAAGAGCGTCCGTGACAGCTACACGAGTCTGGTGCAATCGGAGAC
>DAOUVF010000332.1 GCA_030667765.1 Bacteroides sp. | reverse complement strand
GGCGGAGAAGTATATCCATTTTATTTATGGGAAACGCCATTCTCGGCCGTGATAAAATCCCTTACTTCCTCAAGGGTATGGTCAATGGTAAACAGGGATTCAACACGTTTGTAACCCTTGCTGCCAAATTCCTGCCGCAGTTTTTTATTTTCTGCAAGCTCAATCACCTTCTGGGCCATGGCTTCAACATTTCCTCGTGGGACCAGGAAGCCCGTTTCACCATTATTAACGACCTCAGCCGAGCTTTTGATATCGAAAGCGATCACCGGTTTTTTCTCTGCCATGGCCTCCACCATCACATAACCAAAACCTTCCCATAAAGAGGTCAGCAGGAAGATATCGATATCCATATAAAACTGCTCTACATTGTCTATAAAACCCAGGAACAACACTTCCTTGTGCACATTCCTTTGCCTGGCCTGTTTTTTTAGCCAGGTTTTCAGTTTCCCTGTACCGGCAACCAGGATCCTGAATTTGATCCCTCTTTCCTTGAGGATCTCCGCCAGGTGGATCAGGTAAATCTGTCCCTTTTCTTCGGACAGCCTGCCTGCATTGCCCAGGATAATTTCCCCGTCCCTTCTCTTGTAGATTTGCTTTTGCTTGAATTTCTCCCTGTCTATCAATTCAATACCGGGATAGATGACCTGGATCTTGGAAGGATGGATAAGATTCGGATTATTGGCCAGAATGGACCGTTTGGTCTCTTCAGAATTGGCAATCATCCGGGTTACGATCCGCCGGTAAAGGAACCTGTTCAGGAATGTATTCCTGACCGGGATGGCATTCGCCCTTTTATAAATGATGTTATCAACACCCGCCAGTTTGGCAGCTATTCCAGCTACTTTCAGATCGGAGGACAGGTTCATAACCAATGTTCTTACCCTTTCCCTCTTGAAAATCCTGCTGAGCCGCAAAACCTTGATCGGATTCAGGAAACTAAGATTACTCACACTTATCCCACGATGGTTTATCCGGGCATTCTGAATTTTCTTCATTAATTCACTCCTGGGATTGGAATAAACAAATACATTATAACCCATTTTTGCCAGTCCGGTGGACAGGTCATAATGCCATTTTTCCCCTCCGCCCCAGGTTATCAGGCTATTGAAAAAGCATATCCTGTTTTTTGATGCATTAGCAGCATCTTTATACAGTTTCCGCAGTTTAGAATATTTCAGGAAGGTCTCGTGGGCCGAATTCAGACTGATGACCAGGCCGTAAAAACCATCCATGAATCCTGACTTGATAATATAGTCGCGGAACAATCTCCACACTGGATGGAACAGGATGTTGAACCAGGAAGCCTTCCTGCCAATTTCATAAAATGACTTGGCGGCTATATCTGAAAATTTATTGATCTGCTCGATGTGCTGGTGGATCGAGTAATATGAATAATGCATGAGGTCCCCTTTCAGGAATTTCCTTGTAGCTCCTTTCTCCAGGATAAACAGGTCGTGCGGGTTCATGCCTCCCCACTCCCCTTTACGGCTGTCCCACAACCTCAGTTTCCGGGAAGGATACCAGCTGGAATGGCGGATCCATTTCCCGCAATAATTGGTCATGCGGTTGAAATAGTAACCGTCAAACTCCCAGTTTTCCTTTACTGCCTTAATAGAAGCCTTTAACCTGGGTGAGAGTACCTCGTCTGCATCGAGTGAGAGGATATGGGGATATCTTGCCTGGCTAATGGCCCAGTTCTTCTGTTCAATATGGCCATCAAACCTGTGCTGTATGAATCTTACCCCGTAGAGTTTACATATTTTCCCGGTATCATCAGTGGAATATGAATCAACAACGACAATTTCATCAGCAATGTCATTCACTGACTCCAGGCATCTGCCGATGTTTCTCTCCTCATTGAGCGTAATTATGATGACCGATATGTTTGTCATTCCTGAGGTTTTTCAGGGTTCCGAAATTAATAAATATATTCTATTCCTGGAAATAAACCCTCTTAACTCTTTCTGAAAGACCTGCCAGTATTTCATACGGGATGGTGCCTAATTTTTCTGCCAGTTCGGTTACCGGGTGATCGGGACCGAAAATTATGACTTCATCCCCCTCATTCACTTCCAGACTGCTGAGATCAATCATGGTCATATCCATGCAAATGGTCCCCAGTACAGGTGCCGCCGTACCATTCAGGTAAAAGCAGATACCATGCTGTCCAAGATCCCTCCTGAGTCCGTCAGCATAACCGACAGGGATAACACCGATGGTCATGTCGGCCGGGGCAATGAAATTCCTGCTGTACCCTACCGATTCCCCTTTCCTGACGGGTTTGATCTGGGAAATGATACTCTTCAGTGTACTGACAGGTTGAAGTTCTTCATATATATGCTGGCTGATCCCATACAGGCCGATACCCAGTCTGACCATGTCAAAGCTGGCCTCCGGGAACCTTTCAATACCTGCTGTATTAAGTATATGCCTGAGGATCTCGTAGGGATATTGTTCCTGTATCCTGGAACTCATCCGTTTAAATTTCTCTATCTGATCCCTGGTGAATGGATCATTTGCAGCTTCGTCTGCAGTCCCCAGATGCGAAAAGACCGACATGATCCTGACATAGGGGTGCTGCTGAAATATTTCAAACAGCTGATCCAGCTCCTCCTCCCTGAAACCCAGCCGGTTCATCCCGGTCTCCAGTTTCAGGTGAACGGGATAGGAAACAAGATTTTTTTTAGCCAAGGTGCCAAGAAAGGAGAACAGGCTCCTGAAATTGTAAATCTCCGGCTCCAGGTCATGATCCATCATCAGGTCAAAACCTGAAACCTCAGGGTTCATTACCAGGATGGGGAGATGTATACCTGCATCCCGCAAGACTATGCCCTCGTCCACATAGGCAACACAGAGATAATCCACCCGCTGGTATTGCAGGGCATTGGCAATTTCCTGTGAGCCGCTTCCATAGGAAAATGCCTTTACCATAACCATGATCCGGGCGGCTGTTTTTGACCGGTAGACATTCAGGTTATGGATTAGCGCATTCAGATCGATTTCCAGCATGGTCCGATGATTCTTCTGCTGTAGCCGCCTGGTAATCTTTTCGAACCGGAAGGACCTGGATCCCTTTATCAGGATGGCCTCATTCCTGAAATCCTGTGTATCAAGTACCGACAGGAATTCAGCTGTGTTCAGATAGAACACTGCACCGGCAGGAAAATGCCTGTGCGTCCTCATCAGTGCCGGACCGATGCCAATGAAACGGGATATGCCTTTTCGCTTTATCAGTCCGGATACCTCAGCATACAAGATATCTTCCTCCTTCCCAGATTGCATGATATCCGACAGAATCAGCGTTTTGACCACATGCTGGCGCTGCTGGTTCAGGTAGTCAAGTGCAATGGACAGGGAATTCAGGTCGGAATTATATGTATCATTGATGATGGTACAACCATGCAGGGCCTTTACCATCTCCAGTCTCATGGCTACAGGTATCAGGTCAGCGACGCGTGACTGGATCACCACAGGAGGCATTTCCAGTAACAACATCAGGGAGACAACATGCATGGCATTCTCAATGGAAGCCTTGTCCTGAAATGGCAAAAACAATTCGAGGTTGATATCTCCGAAAATGATATCCAGCATGGTCCCATCCACTGTCTCTTCGAGCTTCGAAACCCGGACCTCGCTTTCTTTCCCGAAAGACCAGGTAAATAATTTCTCCGCCTTGAACTGCTTTCCGATAACATTGTTAACCACATCCTGCTCACTACAGTAAATTATTTTAGATGCATCTTTAAACAGGATAAGTTTTTGCCTGAGCTTTTCTTGAATATCCTCAAATCCTTCCTGATGGGCTTCCCCTATATTGGTAAATATCCCTGTGGAAGGCCTGATAATTGCTTCCAGCTTGATCATTTCACCGGTACGGGAAATACCCGCCTCAAAAATCCCTGTTTCAGTATTTGCATCCAGTAATAACACGGAAAGCGGCACTCCTATTTGTGAATTATAGCTTTTGGGACTCCTGACAATTTTCTGGTCCGGTGACAGGGCCTGGTTGATCCATTCCTTGACAATGGTTTTCCCGTTGCTGCCTGTAATTCCGATGACCCTGCAGCCATGCCGGTTCCTGTGTGCTGCAGCCAGTTCCTGCAAGGCCTTCAGGGAATCCTTAACCAGGATAAAGGATGCATTTCTG
>DAOUVF010000173.1 GCA_030667765.1 Bacteroides sp. | reverse complement strand
CATGACAGTTGCCTCCCTTTCATAGGTAGGTACATGGATGATGCCCCTGCTGTTGTCAGGGATGCGGATATGCCAGGTCAGCTTACCATCAAGGTTTTCCCACTGGCTGGTAATTATTCCAGATTCCGATTTATAGGAAGCCGAAGCTGATCCAATATGCCGCGTAAGGTAGGGCTTGAACTCAATGACCTGGAAACCAGGCTGATCCTTCACAGGATTGATCCCGGCAATGCCTGAATAAAACCATTCATCAAATCCGGCCTGCATGGGATGGCTGTTTGATCTAAGATATGCCCCCTCATCATAATTATCATTGCATGGAAGTATCTCCCAAAAGGTTGTGGCATCATAGTTCTCCCACATAAAGGCAAAACTGTTCCGCCCTGTTTTGGTCAACAGACGGTATACCTCATCCTCATAGCCGTTTTCGGATAGCACCCTGAAAACGCGGGCCAGTCCGAAAATACCTGTATTCAGGAAACCATCAAACGCTTCATGGATATTCCTGACAATAGATCCAGCCACTTTTTCACGGTATTCCGTGGGAACAATGCCGATGTCAAGGGCCATGGCATCTGCAGTCTGGCTGCCATATGTATGCTTATCCACATCCAGGAAATGACGGTTGAAATCGTACTTCAATTGTTCAAGCATCCGGGTATATTTGGAATGCTCTTCCTGACTGCCCAGTAAGGCTGATACCTTCGCCATGATGCTTACGTCCAGGATGTGGAATGCGGTAGAACTGATTGGCACCGGACAATCTATATTCACATTCCCCCCCGGCGGGCACCAGTCCCCCAGCCCATGCGGAATGATCCCGTCCTTTTTTATCCCATGGATATATTCCACCCAGGTTTTCATATCGGGGTAAAAGTCCTCCAGTATCATCCGATCACCATAGTAAACATACAGATACCAGGGGATCTGCACCATGGCTGTTCCCCAGTCCGGGGAAGCCACCCCGCTGGTCCGCTTACCCGGCACGATCATGGTCGGAATGCCTGCAGGTTTCATGACCATGCTGCGGTGGTGAAAACTCTCTGCGAAATAAAGTTCCTCTTTTTCCTCCCTGGCCGAAGAGCGCATATCGAACATGTATTTATTGAAGAAGCGCTGCGCCCCGTAATTGTAGATCATGGCCCTGATCATGGCATGGGCATCCCCTGTCCATCCACATTTCTCCCGGTGGGGACAATCCGTCGGAATACTGTGTATATTCCCGATGATGGTCCACCGGGACATCTCGTGCAACCTGTTGATATTCTCCTCAGAACACTGGAAGCTGCCCGCATCCGGCACGGATGAATAGAGCACCATCCCGGTGAGGAGATCCTCAGCAGGCTCCTGTTTTAGTCCCACGACCTCTACAAAGCGGAAGCCAAAATAGGTGAATCGCGGTTCCCATATCTCCTCTCCATTGCCTTTGCATATGTATTTCTGGGTCTGGATGACCTTTGTGGCAGTTACCCCGGTCGTACGCGGATCGATATTTCCTTCATCATCCAACACCTCTGTACAGCGCAGAGTGATTTCCTGTCCCCGCTCCCCCTTGACCCTTAACTTCAACCACCCGGCCATGTTCTGTCCCATATCAAAAATATAAGTGCCATCCCCTCTGTCAATGATCTTTTTCACCTGTACCTGATCCATGACACGGATGGGTTCCGCAAACTGTTCGTAGAGCCTGGTTGGATGCACCTCCGCTCGACGAACCGCCTGCCAGTCCCCCGACACCTCACCCGGACTATTCCAGTTCTCTATCTCCAGCCTGGCGTCATAGTGTTCACCTCCATAGACATTGGAATAGGTAATGGGACCGGAAGTCCAAGTCCAGCTATCATCTGAGGAAATGACCTTCCAGGCCCCGTTCTTTTTATGGATCACGAGCTGGCAGATAAAAACAGGCTGGCCGTATACCATGGGTGCATATTCTGCCTGTCCCTTCCAGACCTGGTCCTGGTTGTACCAGCCATTGCCCAGCATCACACCCAGTACATTTTCCCCCGATAGATCCCCGGGATCAATATCATATGCAGTGTAATAGGTATAATCCTCATAATTGGTCTGCCCTGGATCCAGCACATTCTCCCCAATTTTTTTACCATTGAGGGAAACCTCGTAATAGCCCGGAGCAGAGATGTAGAACCTGGCATAATTGATATCTGCTGCATCCGGGATCTCGAATGCCTTGCGGAACAGGGGCATGGCCGCATCGGGGTCATAGTCATATGTCAGCCACTCCGCCTGCCAGTCCCCGGGATACTCCAGCGGAACCACGAAGCGCACTGCTTCACTCCAAGCTGATGGTACATCATGCTGGTCCCACACCCTGACCCTGGCAAAGTATTGCTTCCCATTTTCCAGGGCAGGACCATCATACCTGAACTGAATCGAATTTGATGTTTCCAGTTTCTGAGAGTCCCATATATTTCCCTTGTCTGAAACAGTAACCTGGCATGCCTGCTGGGCAAATCCTGGTTGGTCAGCTTTTATCCTCCATGAGAATATGGGTTCATTCCCGATATTGCTGATAAAGCTAACCTTTAGATCTTCAACCTTCTGGCCAGGTTTACCACAGGAGGTTGATGCATTCATTAGCACCATAAATGAAAGTGCAATGATACAGAGTTGCGTGGCAGTGCTTTTCATTAGTAGACTTTATATCTTTCCGGCCAGTGTTCAATGGCATGGGTGATGATCCGCTGGGCATGTCCCCTGTTTAACATATCCTTTCCAGGCGATTCCCTTATCTCCCGTTCACTGAATTTTTTCCAGTCCCCCATGGTCAGCCGGTCATCCAGGAGGCTATACTGAAAAGCATTTATAGCCTGGAGGAAAACCGTTGGGGATTGGGTTTCGAACGCAATATCCCGTATGGCCTGGAATGCGGCATCGGGATCACCACAGAGGCCGAGTGCCTGGGCAGCCATGACCCTGTTGGCTTCAGCGGGATCATTATGCATCATACCTCTGAGGACAGATTTGAGTTCCGGATCTGCCTTACGAAGAAGGAAGATTGCGTAGGCCCCCCAGTATCGAACCACCGGTTGATCATCCTCCATCATCTTCAGGTATTGATCCACTCGTCCCGGATCACCAAGGCTGGCTGTTTTTGCAGCCTGTAAAAATTCTTCAACCGGGTATTCCTCGCTACTGGCATATTCATATAAGGTTGGAAAAGGTTTACCCGGACCAGCAAGATCATCATACATGGACTCTGGAACAATCCCCAGATCACGTGTTTCGATCATCCACTTATCAAGCGCTGCTGAGAGTTTTTCTATCCGTTCGAGCTGTTCAGTTTCGCCTGCAATATTATTGACATGCCAGGGATCTTCCTCCGTATCGAATAATTGAATGGCGGGTTTGGGTTGGAAAAACTGGGACTGTACCTCATCACATTGGCCAGCTTCATAATGACTTCGCCAGGCACTCCAGTTTGACTGTACCCAGTATCCATAGGTGATGTCACGGCCACGGGGACGGTGGGGCATGAAATTCCGGATGTAATAATAACGCCCATCCGTGACCGCTCTTGAAAAATCAAAGCGCTCAGACATCCGGTCACGCATGAACCATACCCTGTCCAAAGATGATTCGGTGTCGGGGCCCATGAAAATTGTGCCTTGCATTTGTACCGGGACTGGCAAACCACATATGGATAAGACTGTTTTCGGAAAATCGATAAAACTTACCAGTCTATCCTCTGTACTCCCCGGCCTGCCCGGAGCGAGATGATGCCATCTCTCAGGGAAGCGTACGATAAGGGGAATCTGAGTCCCAACATTATAGAGATACCGTTTGGAGCGGGCCAGCATGCCGCCATGGTCCGAATAGAAGAAAACAATCGTGTTTTCAGCCTGGCCCTCATCCTTCAAATCCTGAAGGATCTCACCCACCTGCTCGTCCATCCTCGTGATCAGGTCATGAAGGCGGGCCCAATCCCTTCTTATCTCAGGTAGGTCAGGATGATAGGGAGGTAGCACAATGTCTTCCGGATCGATACGTGGTTCATCCGGGATGCGGCCATTTTCAATATGGCCTTTTTGGTTTTCCTCACTCAACTGGCTCTCATGGGTAACTGTAAAATTAAAAACAGCAAAGAATGGCTGGCCATCATTCCTGTTCCGGAAGTGGGCCTGGTTGGATGACTCATCCCACAGCGTTGTATCCTGCTGGAAGGGGGAATTGTAATCCTTCTTGACATTGTTTGTGCAATAATAACCTGCTTCCCTGAAGATCTTCGGGTAGGCCGGTATGGAGGCGGGAAGCTGTGTATAGCAACGCATATTATGGGTGCCGATTGAACTGGAGTACATCCCGGTCAGCAGCATGGAACGGGAAACCGCACATACGGGTGCATTGGCATAGGCACTGGTGTAGCGGATCCCTTCTTCGGCAAGGCGGTCAAGGTTGGGGGTCTGGGCTTGCTCAAAACCGTAGCATCCTAAATAGGGACTGATATCCTCACAGGTGATCCAGAGAATATTGGGTCGTTCAACTTCTTTTGGTCCAGCGCACTGTACCAGGACCGGGAGCATTAACAGGCAGCTAATAATAATTTTCATATGATCTCTATTTTGATCCTGCGTTACCGGGACAGTCCCATGTTACCAGGTCATCACTCCAGGCAATGCCTATGGAGCAGTTTGCAACGAATGTATCGATTGAATTTTCTTTCCCTGGACCTTCCCCGTGATAAAACATAATGTACTTCCCGAAAGCTTTCTCATGACGCATATCGAGCACAACTCCCGCGGTAAGGCGCCGCTCCGCCCAGGGCCATTCCTCCTGTCCCAGGGTAATGAGATCACCAACATCCCTCCAATTGATAAGGTCCGGGGACCGTTTCACACCGATCCCGTTTTGAGGGGAGTGAAAAAGCAGGTATTCATCCTGATCTGTGAGCACACAGACATTTTCGCCGCTTTGGGTCCGGCCTGAAAAGGTCCAGTTCTCCAGGTCATGGGACCAGGAATAACTGACCCCGTTCTGCTTGTAAAAGCACCACCACTTACCCGCTTCATCTTTGTCTTCGATCAGGTATGGATCTATCATCCGGCCCATGTCTTCCCGGGCCACATCATTCCCTTTCACCTTTAAAAGTACCGGTTCAGACCATTGTTCCAGATCCTTGCTGCGCATGATCCATATCCTGGAATCGCCGGTCCCGTAACGAAGCTCACCGCTGCTGCGTGTATACCCCGGAATGGGATAGGTCTGCAGGCAGAGTATCCACTCGTCTCCAAATCGGACTACGTTACCCGGACTGGAAAAATTCAGGTTTTGGTCCCTCGGCGTGATCCTCCCGGGCTCTGTCCAGTGCTTTAAATCTTCAGATTTGCTTACTGCAGTGTACCAGAATAATGAGTCATCTGGTTCTGTTTCCGTCAGCGTATAAAATAAATAAAATGTTTTTTCATGGTAGAGTACGGCAGGATCCCGGAAGGCCAGGCTGTCATCCCCCTGAAAAAGAATGGGGGAATCCAGTTGAGATAGTGGATCACCTGAAGGCAGGCATCCGCAAACCATCACAATTAAAAGCAGGACTATGCTGCAAATTGGCCTGGACTGATTATGGGATGCATTCATAGCCTCCTATTATTGATTTGTCTGAAGGGATAAAATTGCACTGCCGTGATAATGCCCCGGAAGGCTTATCAGTTTCATATAGTTTCCCCACAACAGTGCCGGATAATCCCATATATCATTAATAATAAGCAGATTGTCATCATCGCTACGATCGAACCTGCAAGCCTGCGTACCTGCACCATGCACAGAAATGCCTGTGCCATCCTCAGTTGCCAGGCTGAATGAATAAATATTCTCTTTGAGAGAGCGGGCCATGTTTGAATACTCCAATTGTGCAACCGGACCGAAATAGTAGAACCCTTTTGTATCATGTATCCACTCATGGCCGGGTTTTTCCCGGTAGGTCATCGGGGGACTGAAAGTCAGGTCTGCTTTACCCTGCGGATGCCCGAGATCCTCTTCGGGGTAAGCAGTAAAGTATGCTTCCCTGTCCCACGAAAGTCCCGTGAATGAGTCCCCTGCCACAAAATAAATGCCGGCCTCCTGAACGGGTTTACCCTCCGGCAGGTCCTGCAACTCATAATCGACCTGAATGGTACCATTCCCATCCACCCTGATGGTGAAGGAGACTTCGATGTCGTTGCAGCTTCCCTGAGAATAGACTGTAACTATCCCGTCTTTCATTTCATGGCGGACAGACTTACAATTCCAGTTTGGGGCAATATCAATGATGGATTCAACCGAACCATAAAACTGTTTCCCCGGTATTTTCAGGTTTATATACGGACCGGATTTTATGAGTCCCACTTCACCTGCTGCCAGATCCCTGATAAGGCCGTCGGTTTTGTCTATTGACAGGCTGAACTTTCCACCCCTTAAGATAATCCTGTCCCCTTCATCCCTGACTGTTAACTGGCCCTTTTGTAAGGCAGGAATGTTTGGCTTCCGCTCGCCAAGCTGGATATTATATACATCCACCAGCATGTTATTCCCAAGATAGAAGGCGATATTGATACTGGTCCCATCCTGCCAGTCCATGGCAGGAATTACCAGGACTCCCTTTTCGTGAGGTTCCAGGTCCATCTCTTCGATATTACCGGAATTGCCCTCATATGACCAGGCAATCTTTAATTCATTGAAATTAGT
>DAOUVF010000312.1 GCA_030667765.1 Bacteroides sp. | reverse complement strand
TCACCTGATGTTTCAAGGCTGGAAATATCTTCTTGCGACATTTTCTGTATTTCAGCAGCAATTGTTTTCATCAGTTTTCCGAAGCGGGGACCCAGAGACTTGAAATTGGGTTTGATCCGCTTGACCAGTATCCCACTGGTATCAGTCAGGAATTCAATATCCTTTACATTTATCTCTGTCAGGATCAGGTCCTTAACTGCTTCAATTTTTTCCCGGAATCCGTTATCATGTATCGGGACCATCAACTTATTCAGTGGTTGACGGACCTTGATGTTCACCTTCCTTCGTAAACCAAGAACCATGGAGGATATTTTCTGTGCCAGTCCCATGCGTTCTTCCAGTCCCATGTCAATCCAGCTTTCATCACACACAGGGAAATCGCTAAGGTGCACAGAACCTTCCGGATGGCGCCCGGAAACACTGTTCAGGTCTGTGAACAGGCGTTCAGCATAGAATGGGGCCATCGGTGCCATCAGCCTGGAAACGGTTTCAAGGCAGGTATACAGGGTCTGGTATGCTGATTTTTTATCCGTGGTATAATCCCCTCCCCAATATCTTTTCCGGTTCAATCTTACAAACCAGTTGCTCAGGTTTTCAATGATAAATTCCTGGATGGCTCTACCGGCCCTGGTGGGTTCGTAATTGCCGAATTGCTCATCCACCTCTTTGACCAGGGAGTTCAGCAGGGATATGATCCACCTGTCAATCTCCGGCCTTTCATTGACAGGGATTTCCTCATCCCGGAAGTTGAAGTCATCAATATTGGCATAAAGGGCAAAAAATGAATAGGTATTATAAAGTGTCCCGAAAAGCTTCCTTTTTACTTCATCCACCCCGTCCACATCAAATTTAAGGTTATCCCAGGGTTGGGCATTGGTCATCATGTACCACCTGAGAGGATCGGCACCGTATTTTTCAATGGTTTTAATGGGATCCACAGTATTTCCCAGGCGTTTGGACATTTTGTTGCCGTTTTTATCCAGTACCAGTCCGTTCGATATGATATTCCTGAAGGATACTGAATCCGAAACCATGGTTGCAATGGCATGCAGGGTGAAGAACCATCCCCTTGTCTGGTCAACTCCTTCGGCAATAAATTCAGCCGGGAATAGCCGGTTAAACTCTTCTTTCTTTTCAAAGGGATAATGCCACTGAGCATAGGGCATTGCTCCGGAATCAAACCAGACATCAATCAGGTCCGGCTCCCGGTACATTTTCTTCCCGCTGTCTGAGACGAGCCAAATTTCATCTACAAAGGGCCTGTGCAGGTCAAATTGCTGATAATTCTCATCGGTATTATCACCGGGTATATAATCAGCCAGCGGGTTCTCCTTCATGATCCCGGCTGATACTGCCTTTTCAATCTCAGTCTTCAGTTCTTCCACTGAACCAACACATTTGATTTCTTTCTTGTCCTCGGTCATCCAGATCGGCAGTGGGGTTCCCCAGAACCGGGAACGCGACAGGTTCCAATCCACCAAATTTTCCAGCCATTTACCGAAACGACCTGTGCCAGTGGAAGCAGGTTTCCAGTTAATGGTATTGTTAAGGGCGATCAGCCTTTCCTTGACCCTGGTGGTCCGGATGAACCAGGAAGACATAGGGTAATACAAAACCGGTTTGTCTGTGCGCCAGCAATGCGGATAATTATGGACATACTTGGCGATCCGGAAGGTTTTCTGTTGCTGCTTAAGGTTCACTGCAATGGCAACATCCGTGGTCTCCGTTCCTTCAGGAATGGATTCATCATATTCATTCTTCACATACCTGCCCGAAAAATCTCCATATGTGTTTTGGTTAACAAATTCCTGGACAAAATTCTCATCAAGCTCCTCTACCTTGTAAAAACGCCCATGCCTGTCGACCAGGGGCTGGGTATTTCCTTCCCTGTCAATAACGATCAGTGACGGTATATCATTCTCTTGTGCAATCCGATAATCATCCGCCCCAAAAGTCGGGGCAATATGAACAATACCTGTCCCCTCTTCTGTAGTCACAAAATCACCCAGGAGAATTTTGAAAGCAGGCTTCCTGGGCTTCACCCAATCGATCAACTGCTCATAGGAAATACCATCGAAGGCTCTCCCCTTGTATTCCCCTACAACCTGGTATGGAATGTTTTTGTCCCCGGACTTGTAAGAATCCCATTCCAAATCCTTGTTCCCCACGGGAAAATAGGTCTTAAACAGGGCCTTGGCCAGCACCACGGTAATGGGTTCACCACTGTAGGGATTATATGTTTTCACACTGACATAATCCATGGATGCACCCATCGCCAGGGCAGTATTGGACGGGAGGGTCCAGGGTGTGGTGGTCCAGGCCAGTAAAAAAACATCCGTATCGGTATCCCGGTAAAGAAATGCCGATTTTTCATCTTCGGTCAGCTTGAACAGTGCCACAATGGTTGTGTCTTTCACATCCCTGTAACAACCGGGCTGGTTCAGTTCATGGCTGGAGAGCCCGGTTCCTGCTGCCGGTGAGTAAGGTTGAATAGTATAGCCCTTATATAAAAGATCTTCGTCAAACAATCTTTTAAGCAAGTACCACAGGGTCTCTATATATTTATTCTCAAAGGTAATATACGGATCATCCATATTGACCCAGTATCCCATTCGGTCTGTCAGTTCCTCCCATTCCCGGGTATATTTCATCACTTCCCGGCGGCATGTATCATTGTAATCTGAAATGGATATATGCTTTCCGATATCATCCTTGGTGATTCCCAGGGTTTTTTCTACAGCCAGTTCAATCGGCAGACCATGTGTATCCCATCCTGCCTTGCGGTCCACACGATATCCCTTCTGGGTTTTATATCGGCAGAAAATATCCTTGACTGCACGGGCCATCACATGGTGTATCCCCGGGATGCCATTGGCTGACGGGGGACCCTCATAAAATATATAAGTCGGGCTGTCTTTCCTTATTTCAAGACTCTGTTTAAAGGTGTTCTTATCCTTCCAGAATTTTTCTATTTCCTTGTTGATCCCGGTCAGGTCAAGCCCTTTATATTCAGGAAATTTCGTCATCATTTTATCCTTGCAAAACCCTTTTTTCAGAAAGCGACAAAGATAAGAATTATTTCGGGAAAGTGGATGTATCAAGGACCGGGGTAAAACAAGCAGGAATGGCGTAGCGAAAGTGCATTATGTCTTAATTAAATATTAAATTAGCGCAGAATTAAATCATCGGGATATGTTTTCAGGAATCGTAGAAGAAACAGCCATGGTAACCAGGCTTGTAAAAGACCAGGAAAACCTACACATCAGCCTTACCTGTTCATTTGTCAATGAACTGGGCATAGACCAGAGTATTTCCCATGACGGGGTATGCCTGACTGTAGTAAAAAAAACAGAGGAGGATTATACCGTAACTGCCATCCAGGAAACACTCTTGAAAACAAACCTGGGTCAATGGAAGGTGGGCAGCAAGGTAAATGTGGAGCGTAGCGTTAAGGCCGATGGCCGGCTTGACGGCCATATGGTACAGGGACATATAGACATGACAGCTGTCTGCACGGAGGTAACAGAAGTGGAAGGCAGCTGGTATTACAGTTTCGAATATGAGCCCCATACGGAGGAGCAAATAACGGTTGAAAAAGGATCCGTCTCCGTCAACGGCGTAAGCCTTACCGTAGTGAACTCCAGGGAAAAAACCTTCCAGGTGGCTATTATCCCATATACCTACGATGTCACCAATTTCCACAAGATCAAGCCAGGAACCATTGTCAATATTGAGTTTGATATCATTGGCAAGTACATTGCCAGAATATTAAAACAAATGGGGAAATTGTAGAATTATGAAAACTACACCAAGGCAATTGGCCTTATTGATTTCATTGATCATTTCATTTGTCTGTGCCACACTGGTGATTATGTCACTGTTCATGGACATCGGGCAGCCACTGGTAATGATTATTGCATCTATAGTCATCGCATTCATCGTCGCTTTTTTCCTGATATACTATGCAGTCAACAATTTTATTTTCGAAAAGATAAATCCCATCTACAAGACAATAGAAAACATACCCATAACTAAAGATGAACTCAAGAAGAAACTGGAAGGTAAAGATGTGATCCAGGAGGTGAACAGGATGGTGATCAATTATGCCCAGAACCGTGCCAAGGAAATTAAAAAACTGCGGAGAATGGAGAAATACAGGAAGGAATTTCTGGGGAATGTCTCGCATGAACTGAAGACTCCAATCTTTAATATCCAGGGGTATATTTTGACCCTTCTTGACGGCGGACTCGAAGACCCGGAGATCAACCGGGAATACCTGGAGCGGACAGAAAAGAGCATCAACCGCATGGTATCCATCATTGAAGACCTTGAATCCATCAC
>DAOUVF010000363.1 GCA_030667765.1 Bacteroides sp. | reverse complement strand
AATATGTAGAGGATGAAGGGATATGTGATTTTTCAGAAGACAGGGAATACCAGGTCAGGTTTATCCTGGAGGATGCCCGGGCCAACAGCACCGAATTATCCTTCATGGTCCGTGGCGGTCAATCCTACTCCATTCCGCCAGCATCCACCATCGATGATTTTATCCGGAAATTCTCCTGGGATTTACCCAGTGAATTCAGGAAAGAGGACGTGGTCCTGAAAATTCCCAAAGGAAGCCTTTATGACGACCTGGATTTTACCTATAGAAAATCTGAGGCTTTGCCAGACTCCTGGTCCCCCGTTCACCACATCCATCATATCCATACCCCGATGCATCTCTCAGGTGAGCTTGCCATACTACCTGACAGCCTTCCGGAGAATCTGAGGGACAAAGCCTACCTGGGATATCTGAACGGGGAAGAAGGGCATACGGAGCCAGCCGGAGGTGAGTGGAAAGACGGCATGGTCAGGAGCAAGATACGCTCATTTGGAAGGTACACAGTGCTGGTAGATACCATTGCTCCTGAGCTAAAGCCCCTGAACCTGGGCGGATCCCGGGATATGAATGCAAAATCCTCAATTCGTTTCAGGGTCAGAGACCAACAATCAGGTATAAAATCCTATGAAGGTTATATTGACAACCATTGGGTGCTGATCGAATATGATCTGAAGAACAACCTGGTATTCTACCGGTTTGATCCCAAACGGCTGGAGAGGGGAAAAAATCATGAATTAGAATTATATATTATTGACAATAAAGATAATATAGCGTATTATTACACTGATTTTTACTGGTAATCCCTGGTTCGGCTTACGATGGACAATGATAAAAATATCCTGGGGATCATGTCCGGCACTTCACTCGATGGACTCGATCTCACTATTTGCTCTTTCTGGGAGAGCGGCAAAAAATGGATCTATCGCATACATGCTGCTGAGACCATCCCGTATACAGGGAATTGGATCAAAAAGCTTAATTCAGCCCCTCATATGTCAGGGATTGACCTGTTGAACCTACACCAGGAATATGGACAATTCCTGGCCGACAATGCCCGCAACTTCATACAAACATCCGGCTTAAATGTGGACCTGATTTCCTCCCACGGACATACGGTATTTCATCAGCCGGAGGCCGGTTTTACCATGCAGGCGGGTGATCCACAGGTAATTGCCACCTCAACCGGTATAACGACAGCAGGAGATTTCAGGAAGATGGATGTACTGCTCGGGGGACAGGGAGCTCCTCTTGTTCCCGTAGGTGACCAGTATCTCTTCGGGGAATACGACTTCTGCCTGAATCTGGGTGGATTTGCCAATATTTCCTATCAGCCAGATGAGAAGAGGCTTGCCAGGGATGTTTGTCCGGTTAACATCATCCTAAATCACCTGGCGGCAGAGCTGGATCTTCCCTATGACAGGGATGGTTTTGCCGGCCGATCGGGCAATGTCTCCGAGACCCTGCTGGGGGCTTTGAACAGCATAGATTATTATCACATCGCAGGTCCAGGTTCTCTCGGTCGGGAATGGATGGAATATGAATTCATGCCGGTGATCAGGGATTTCAACCTGCCAGTAACGGATATCCTGAGAACCCTGTATGAGCATATCTCCTTCCAGATCGCCAGGCAAATCCGCCGCGGTGCCAAGGTTCTGGTTACCGGTGGTGGCGCCTATAACCAGTTCCTGGTTGAGAGGATCAGGGAAATAAGCCGTGGAAACATCATCATACCTTCCAATGACCTGATAGAATACAAGGAAGCCCTCATTTTTGCATTTCTCGGATTGCTGAGGTTACTTAAAAAAAATAATTGTTTTGCCTCCGTCACCGGAGCCAGCAGGGACAGCTGCTGTGGAGTAATATACAGAAGTTAATGGAAAATTTTATAGCTCATAATCCTACAAAAGTACATTTTGGGAAAGACATTGTCGGGCAACTCGGTGAAGTCGCCGTCCAACTCGGAAAAAAAGCCCTCCTCGTATACGGCAGGGGATCTGTCCTGCGCAACGGAAGCTACCAGGACACGAAAGACCAGCTTGACAAGGCGGGTATTGAAGTAGTAGAATTCAGCGGGATCAAGCCCAATCCTGTTATTGAGGATGTGGACGGGGCAGCTGGCATTGGAATCGAACATAAGGTGGATATGGTGGTTGCCGTAGGAGGTGGATCTGTGATTGATTCAGCAAAGATTATCGCGATTTGTATCACAGAACAATGCAGTGGCTGGGATGTCATGAAAGGCCTGCGGGATCCGAAAAGTGTGGTTCCCATCTTAGCAGTACTGACACTTGCGGCTACGGGGAGCGAAATGAATGCTGTGGCTGTTGTGCAGAATAACAAGACCATGGAGAAATTCGGATACCGTCACCCTGTCATGTTCCCAAGTCATTCCTTCATGGACCCGGCATATACCTGCAGTGTCCCGGCCGATCATACAGGATATGGTATTGCAGACCTGATCGCCCATGTACTGGAAAATTATTTTGGACAGGGTGATGCCAGTCTTTCAGACCGTTTCGCAGCATCCATTATCCTTGAAGCCATGGAATACGGTCCCAGATTAATGAATGATCTCAATAATTATGACCTCAGGGCCAGGATAATGTGGGCTGCAACAACTGCATTGAATGGCCTTTTATCCTGCGGGAGAGCAAACGGGGAGTTTACCAGCCATGCCCTCGGGCACCAGCTATCTCTCTTGTATGATACCACACACGGTGCTTCCCTGTCCATTGCATTTCCTGCATGGATGAAACATATGAAACCGAAGATAGTGCACAGGCTTGAAAAACTCGGGCAGGATCTTTTTGGTGATACTTCCGCCGAAAGAACAATTGAGCGTCTCGAAAGTTTCTTCAGACAGGTTCAATGTCCCATCCGTTTAGGGGATATTGGAATAACTCCGGATAAAAAAGACGAGATCGTGTCATTAATGAATAAAAATAATGTCAATGGAAAGAATCCTGATAATCTGCTGAATGACCTGGACAGGGAGCAAATCGTGGACCTGATGTTTGCTGAATAAAAAAAGGCGCAGTCGAAACTGCGCCTTTTCACCCTAATTACTAACTAAAAACACTAACCACTAAACCTATTTTAACCTAAACCTTTATTTCTATATTTCTATAACGCAAAAATCGCGATTTTGTTTGTGAAAAAATGTTAAAATATTCTTAAAAAGATTAAATCATTCCTTCAAGTCCAAATATACAACAACACAGGGAGAGCATCACTCCATAAATATCTATTTAACAACTTTTTAAGACAAATTTTGACATACTAATTCTTTTTATAGCTTGTCCACTGGCTGCCGTCAAATGATGAGATCCCCACCGGGGTGGCAAACCAGATAAGCCCCTTGCTGTCGATGGCAATATCGTTTACCGCCTTGTGGACCAGGCCATCTGTGGTACCATAAGTGGTCCAGGATTCCCCATCGAAGGACGATGCTCCTTCAGGTGTACCGAACCATTGCTCATCATTGCTGACAATGCAGACCGCCACTGTAAGCACGTTATTATCGGGAAGTTTGCCGGGTTCTGCTATATAAGTTGTGGCCGAGCTCACGGCATCAAGCTCATAAGCAGCAACTGAGAGTCCGGATGGGCTCCCAAACCATAATTCATGTGCATCATTAATATACTGTTAATCGATATCAAGGATATTCCCCGAAGGCATTCCAGGTGTTTCATTATGGATTTTCCATTGATTGTCACGGAAACTGACAAGGCCTTCCATAGTCCCGGCCCAGAGGGTCCCGTT
>DAOUVF010000110.1 GCA_030667765.1 Bacteroides sp. | reverse complement strand
TAGGAAGGAATATTTACTATTTTACCGTTAACGGTAATATGCCTGTGAGATACAAGCTGCCTTGCACCAGCGCGTGTGGGGGCTATTCCCAGCCTGTAGACTACTTATTACCATGCATTCCGGGAGGGTAGCTCTTCTTTTCAAGGATCTTGTCAGATCCAAAGATCGGATCACCAAACTTCCTGGCTATCTTGGTTTTCGGTCCTATATATCTTGCCATCTAAATAAAATTTTGACTTATTCTCACTGAAACTTATACTCTTCTTCTTTTTGGTGGACGGCAGCCATTGTGAGGTAATGGAGTCACATCAATGATCTCGGTTACCTCAATGCCGTTCGAATGAATGGTCCGCATAGCAGATTCTCTTCCTGATCCGGGTCCCTTCACATATACCTTAACTTTTCTGAGTCCCAGTTCATATGCTGTTTTTGAGCAATCCTGCGCAGCCATCTGTGCGGCATAGGGTGTATTCTTCTTCGAACCTCTAAAACCCATTTTCCCTGCAGATGACCATGAGATTACCTGTCCTGATTTGTTGGTCAGGCTGATGATAATATTGTTGAATGAGGCATGTATATGCGCCTCTCCGAATGGTTCAACCCTGACAATCCTTTTCTTGGATGCTCCTGTTTTTTTTTGCCATACCTTATTTCTTAGCTGCTGCTTTTTTCTTGTTCGCAATTGTTTTTCTTCTGCCTTTCCTTGTCCGTGCATTATTTTTGGTAGCTTGTCCCCTCACAGGCAATCCAATCCTGTGCCGGATGCCACGGTAACTTCCAATATCCATCAGGCGCTTAATATTCAATTGCACTGAGGAACGTAATTCCCCTTCCACCTTTATATTATCATTGATGATGGAACGAATCTTGGATAGCTGGTCATCTGTCCAGTCTTTTACCAGGATATTCCGGTCGATCCCGGCCTCATCCAGAATCTTCTGGGATGAGCTCCTTCCAATTCCATAGATGTAGGTAAGACCAACTTCTCCACGCTTATTTTTTGGTAAATCAACTCCTACAATTCTAGCCATAAGTATTAGTATTATAAAATGGTTTGCAAAGATACAATATTTTATCCCTGACGCTGTTTAAACCTCGGATTTTTTTTATTGATCACATAAAGCCTGCCCTTTCTCCGAACAATCTTGCAATCAGCGCTTCTTTTCTTTATAGATGCACGTATTTTCATTATCTATTTTATTTATATCTGAATGTTATTCTTCCTTTGGTCAGGTCATAGGTAGACATCTCCACCTTGACCCTGTCCCCCGGCAAAAGCTTAATGTAATGCATGCGCATTTTACCGGATATATGAGCCGTGATTACATGCCCGTTTTCCAGCTCCACCCTGAACATGGCATTAGACAATGCTTCAGTAATGGTTCCATCCTGCTCTATTGATGGTTGTTTTGCCATTTCTCAGTATTTTAATTATTAATCTTCAATATACTCAAACGTGGAGAGAACATCTGGTTCTCCCTTTGTTATGGCAACCGCCAGTTCATAATGTGCTGAAGGTTTCCCGTCAGTTGTCCTGATTGTCCAGCCATCTTTATCCTGCTTAATAAATCTGGTTCCCATATTTATCATTGGTTCAATACAGATAACCATTCCCTCCTTCAATTTAATGCCACTTCCCCTTCTCCCGTAATTGGGCACTTCCGGTTCTTCATGAAGGTTTTGTCCCAGACCATGGCCAACCATCTCCCTGACAACGGAATATCCTGCTTGTTCAGCGTGGTTTTGTACAGCATATCCGATGTCTCCCAGGCGATTGCCTGCCACAGCTGCTTCGATTCCCTTGAACAGCGATTCCCTGGTGTTAAGCATCAGCGACTTATATTCTTCGCTGGGCTCCCCAACAGGGAAGGTATAGGCTGAATCTCCAAAATAACCCTGCAATTTTACACCGCAATCTACCGAAAGGATATCCCCCTTACTCAACTCCTTTTCTGACGGGATCCCATGAACAACCTCATCATTCAAAGAGGTACAGAGTGTGGCCGGAAACCCGTTATATCCGAGGAATCCCGGTATGCCTCCATGGTCTCTGAGATACTCCTCGGCTATTTTATCCAGCTTCAGGGTGCTCACTCCCGGTTTGATTGCCTTGCCCACTTCAGACAGGGCTCTTGAAACAAGCAGATTACTGGCTCTCAGCAATTCAATTTCTTCCGCTGTTTTTATAAATATCATCAAAGAACGCTTAGCAAATCTTAAATGGCAGAAACTGCTCCACCGGATCTGCCCTTGATACGGCCTGATTTCATCAGTCCGTCGTAATGTCTCATCAGCAAGTGACTTTCAATCTGCTGAAGTGTATCCAGTACAACACCAACAAGGATCAGCAGGGAAGTCCCCCCAAAGAACTGTGCAAACTGGCTGTTCACACCGGCCAGGCTTGCAAAGGCTGGCAGGATAGCCACAAATGCCAGGAAAATTGATCCCGGCAGGGTGATCCTTGACATGATGGTGTCAAGAAATTCAACTGTCTTTCGTCCAGGTTTCACCCCGGGTATAAAGCCTCCGTTCCTTTTCATGTCTTCGGCCATCTGGGTCGGATTGATGGTTACCGCCGTATAGAAATATGTAAAGAGGATGATCAGGATGGCAAAGACCAGGTTGTACCATAATCCGTTAAAATTCATGAATGCCGCTGCAAATCCAGACAGTGCTTCAGAATTGGCAAAGCCGGCAATGGTCATTGGCACAAACATCAATGCCTGTGCAAAGATGATGGGCATAACACCTGCGGCGTTCACCTTCAGGGGGATGTACTGACGTACTCCCCCGTACTGCTTATTACCAACAATCCGTTTTGCGTATTGTACCGGTATTCTACGTGTACCCTGAACAAGCAGGATGGTCATCATGAAGACAATAAACATAGCCAGGAGCTCAACGAGAAAGGCTACGAGTCCGCCCCCCTGTTGTTCCAGCCTGGCACCAAATTCTGCGACTGTTGCAAACGGCAGCCTGGCAATGATCCCGATCATAATGATCAGGGAAATCCCATTGCCTATCCCGCGATCTGTGATCCTTTCTCCCAGCCACATCACGAACATGGTCCCCGCTGTAAGTATTATAACCGAGGAAACCGTAAAGAAGGCACCCTTGATCACAAAGGCTGTTTCCGGGATCTGTGCTTGCAGGTTAATAAGGTAACTGGGACCCTGTAAAATAAGGATGAATACCGTAAGATACCTGGTGATCTGGTTAATTTTCCGGCGACCGCTTTCTCCTTCTTTCTGCAGGCGCTGGAAATAGGGAACAGCAATCCCCAGCAGCTGTACTACAATGGAGGCTGAGATATATGGCATGATGCCCAGCGCAAATACCGAGGCATTGGAGAATGCTCCACCCGAGAACATATCCAGCAAACCGAGTACCCCGCTGGCTGTCTGTTGCTTCAGCCCTGCGAGCTGAGTAGGATCAATCCCGGGCAGGGTAACAAAGGAACCAAGCCTGTATACCAGCAGTATGCCCAGGGTATACAGAATCCTTTTCCGCAGATCTTCAATTCTCCAGATATTCCTTAAGGTTTCAATAAACTGCCTCATTAATTTATATTTTTTCTATGGAACCTTCGAGTTCTTCAATTGCTTTTTGGGCTGATGCGCTAAAGGCATGCGCCTTAACTTCCAGCTTTTTGGTAAGCTTGCCATTACCAAGGATTTTAACCAGGTCTTTTCGCGAAATCAATCCGGCATCCAGCAGCGTCTGCACATCGATCTTTTTCAGCTTTTTCTTTTCGGCAAGTTCTTCAAGTGTTGCCAGGTTTACTGCTTTGTATTCCTTCCGGTTGATATTCTTGAAACCATGCTTGGGAACACGGCGTTGAAGCGGCATTTGTCCACCTTCAAACCCAAATCTCTTTGAATATCCTGACCTGGATTTTTGCCCCTTATGACCACGTGTGGCTGTTCCGCCCCTGCCGGATCCCTGTCCCCTTCCTAGCCTTCTGTCTTTCTTTACAGAACCTTTTGCCGGTTTTAAATTACTTAGATCCATATTTTCTTGATTGAAATCTTGATTTATAATTCTTCAACTTTCACCAGGTGCCTTACCTTATTCACCATACCAAGTATTTGGGGACTGGTCTCCATTTCCACCCTTTTGTGCATCTTCCGTAATCCAAGTGCATCCAGGGTTCTTTTCTGCCTGGCTGTACTCCCAATCCTGCTCTTAGTCTGTGTAATCCTGATCTTTGCCATTTTTGTTTTGTTAAAAGAGTTCCTACCCGTTGAAAACTTTATCCATAGATACGCCGCGGTGCTCTGCAACCAGGCTGGCATCCCTCAATTCCATCAGTGCCCTGAAGGTTGCTTTCACCAGGTTATGCGGATTCGAGGAGCCTTTTGACTTGGCCAGTACATCCTTCACTCCCACGCTTTCAAGTACGGCACGCATAGCTCCACCAGCCTTTACTCCTGTTCCACCTGAAGCTGGCTTGATAAATACCACAGCTCCTCCATATTTTGCCAGTTGTTCATGGGGAATGGTCCCCCTGTAAATGGGAACCTTGATCAGGTTTTTCTTGGCATCCTCAATCCCCTTGGCAATGGCTGTCGTAACCTCATTGGCCTTGCCCAGTCCATGTCCTACTATCCCGTCTTCATTACCAACCACAACAATGGCTGAAAAACTAAAGGTTCTTCCTCCCTTGGTCACCTTGGTCACCCGCTGAATGCTAACCAGCCTGTCCTTCAGTTCCAGATCACTCGTTTTTACCCTTCTGATACTTGTTGTCATATTTTTTTAAATTTTTAGTCCACCCTCCCTGGCAGACTCTGCCAGTATTTTGATCCGGCCATGGTACAGGTAGCCGTTTCTATCAAAAACAACATTTTTAATCCCTTTGGCCAATGATCTCTCAGCAACAAGTTTTCCTACCAGCTTGGCCTGTTCACCCTTAGTGACGTTTTTTTGATCGGCTACTTCCTTGTTTTTTGAGGAGGCTGAAACCACTGTTTCACCGGTCAGATCATTGACCAGTTGTACATAGATCTGCTTGTTGCTTCTGAAAACGGTCATGCGGGGCCGCTCGTTGGTCCCACTGATCCGCTTCCGGATCCGCTGCTTGATCTTCAGTCTCCTTTCTCTTTTCGTTAAAGCCATCTCAATATATTATTTACTGTTTATACACTTGCAGCTTTCCCTGCCTTCCGGCGAAGTTGCTCACCAACAAATTTGATCCCTTTGCCCTTATATGGTTCTGGTGGCCGGAGTGACCTGATCTTGGCAGCCACATGGCCAATCAGTTGTTTGTCGGCACTCTTCAAGGTTAGAATGGGATTTGCACGACGTTCTGTATGGGCTTCCACCTTCACTTCAGGTGGCAGCTCAAGGATAATATCGTGTGAATAACCGAGGCTCATCTCCAGCCTTTGTCCTTTGGTTTCGGCCCTGAATCCAACTCCTACCAGTTCCTGCTTTATCTCATATCCCTGGGAAACACCAATGACCATATTGTTCACAAGAGACCTGTAAAGCCCGTGCATGGCTTTATGCTCGCGTTGTTCGCTGGGCCGTTCAAAACTGATCTGGCCATCCTCAACCTTTACCTTGATGCCCTTATTTACCTTCTGGGACAATTCTCCCTGGGGACCCTTAACCACGACGAGATTATTCTCATCGATATCGATGCTGACACCTTCGGGCAGGCTTATTGGTAAATATCCAATTCTTGACATTTCAATTCCTCCTTATTAATGTATGTAACACAGGACCTCTCCGCCCATGTTGATCTTCCTGGCTTCCTTATCGGTCATTACACCCTGTGAGGTGGAAAGGATGGCAATACCCAGGCCATTCAGTACGCGTGGCAGTTCCCTTGCGTTGGCATATTTTCTCAATCCGGGCTTACTGGTCCTTGCCATGGCCTTTATTGCAGAAACCTTGGTTTCGGAGTGATACTTTAATGCAATCCTGATAATGCCTTGCTTCTCATCCTTTTCAAATTTATAACTGAGGATATAGCCCTTGTCATAAAGGATCTTGGTGATTTCCTTCTTGATATTGGAAGCAGGGATCTCAACCACCTTATGGTTCGCCATGATGGCATTCCTGATTCTCGTTAAATAATCCGCAATAGGATCCGTCATCTCAATCTTATTTTTATCTAATATTTATTTATCTATTTCTGCTACCAGCTAGCCTTTTTAACACCGGGTATTAAACCTGATGCAGCCATCTCGCGGAACGTGATCCTTGAAACCCCGAATTGCCTGAGATAACCTTTCGGCCGGCCTGTGAGTTTGCATCTGTTATGCAAACGGATTGGATTGGAGTTTCTGGGCAACCTGCTTAAACCGACATAGTCACCTTCTGCTTTTAGCTTAGCCCTTTTTGCGGCGTATTTATCAACCAGTTTTTTCCGCTTTACTTCACGGGCTTTCATTGATTCTTTTGCCATACGGTTTTATTGTTTTTTAAATGGTATTCCAAATTCTTTTAACAATGCGAGGCATTCCTCGTCTGTATTGGCACTGGTTACAAAAGTAATTTCCAGTCCCATGATCTTATTAATCTTGTCGATGTCGATCTCGGGAAAAATGATCTGCTCGGTGATCCCCATGGTAAAATTCCCTCTTCCATCCATCTTGGTATTTACGCCTTTAAAATCCCGGATCCGCGGTAATGCCACATTGATCAGCCTTTCCAGAAATTCATACATCCTGTCCCGGCGCAGGGTCACTCTTGTCCCGATGGGCATCTTTTTCCGCAGTTTGAAATTCGAAATATCTTTCTTCGACAATGTCTGAACAGCTTTCTGTCCACTAATAAGAGTGAACTCCTCCTGGGCTACATCGACCAGCTTCTTATCTGCGACAGCCTGGCCTACCCCCTGGTTGAGTACAATCTTTTCCAGCCTTGGGACCTGCATCATGGATTTATACCCGAAATCCTTCATCAGAGCGGGAATTATTTCCTCCTTATACTTGTTTTTTAATGCGGGTGTATATTCCATTATTTGATCTCCTCTCCAGAATTTTTTGAAAATCTAACAAGTTTGTCGTTGTCGTTGAGCCTGCGTCCCACCCTGGTTGGTTTTCCCGAAGATCCGTCCACAATCATCAGATTGGAAATATGAATGGGAGCTTCTTTTTTAATAATCCCACCCTGCGGGTACTGAGCATTGGGTTTGGTATGTTTAGATACCATATTGATACCTTCTACGATGGCTTTCTCATCCCTGACAATAATCTCCAGTACACGGCCCTGTTGTCCTTTATATTCTCCGGCATTTACATAAACGGTATCGCCGCGCTTAACATGAAATTTCCTGTTCATCTTTCCGATCTTTATATTCTATAATACTTCAGGTGCAAGGGAGACGATCTTCATGTACTTATCCCTCAGTTCACGGGCAACAGGTCCGAATATTCGTGTGCCCCTGATTTCATCCAGATTATTCAGTAATACAACAGCATTGTCATCAAACCGGATGTAAGATCCGTCAGGTCTTCTGACTTCTTTCTTGGTCCTGACAACTACAGCCTTGGTGACGGTCCCTTTCTTAATCTCGCTGGAGGGCAGGGCACTCTTAACGGTCACCACGATCATATCCCCGATGGAAGCATACCTCCTTCCGGTTCCGCCTAATACCCGGATGCACAAAACTTCTTTTGCACCACTGTTATCTGCTACTGCGCATCTGCTTTCTTGTTGTATCATGATTACTTGGCTCTTTCAACTATTTCTATTAATCTCCAGTTCTTCGTTTTACTTAATGGCCTGGTTTCCATGATCTTTACTGTATCACCTATGTTGCATGTATTTTCTATATCATGGGCCACAAAGCGTGTAGTCTTGTTTACAAACTTACCATAAATGGGATGTTTTACTTTCCTCTTAACGGCCACTACAATGGATTTCTCCATCTTGTTGCTGACCACCACGCCGACTCGTTCTCTTCTTTTATTTCTTTCCATTATCTAATGATCTTTACTCGGATACTGTTTGTGATTGTTTGTTCCGGCGGTTCACCTCGGTAATCATCCTGGCAATATTCCGTCTGGCAACCACGATCTTGTTGGGATTATCCAGGGGGGATATGGCATGATTCAGCCGAAGGCGTGCCAGAAAATCTTTTTCATTATCCAGCATCTCCATGAGTTCATTATTCGGTAATTCAGTTATCTCTGATTGCTTCACGACGCATATAATTAAATTCGTTCTTGATTATTCTTCATTAAGTGGCCTGTTCTTCAAAGTTATGCCTGACCACAAACTTGGTGGGGACAGGAAATTTCTGCGAACCCAGCCTCAGCGCCTCCTTGGCTACCTCAAAAGAAACTCCTTCAATCTCAATCAGGATCCTCCCCGGGGTAACCGGTGCAACAAATCCTTC
>DAOUVF010000471.1 GCA_030667765.1 Bacteroides sp. | reverse complement strand
TTCCTGAAAACAACATCAGACTGTTTGTAAAGGATACAGGTATTGGCATACCGCATGAAAAGCAAAAGCTCATTTTTGAGCGATTCAGGCAGATTGATGAATCTCATACCAAGGAATTTGGGGGGACTGGCCTGGGACTGGCCATCTGTAAGAATCTTGTGGAGAAAATGGAAAGTGAGCTCCTGGTAAAATCTTTGGAAGGACAGGGATCTGATTTTCAGTTTACACTGAAGTATGTGCATACAAAGGAACCCGCTCCGGATCCTGTCCAGGCAAGAGAGAAGAAGAAGAGTGATGCAAAAGTGGTTAACCTGGACCTGAAAGGCAGGAAGATCCTGATCGTAGAGGACGATGGTTCTTCCTATCTCTTCCTTGAAACCCTGCTCCGGAAGCATAATCCGAAAATTTTCTGGGCGAAAAGCGGACTCCAAGCGATTGAGATACTGAAAAAAGAAGATGATATTGATCTTATCCTGATGGATATCAGAATGCCCGAAATGAATGGTATCGATACTACCCGCAAGATCAGGAAAATCTACCCTGATCTGCCGATCATTGCACAAACGGCATATGCACAGATATCTGACCGTAAAATGGCCCTGGATTGCGGATGTAATGATTATATTTCCAAACCCATTGAGGCAGCAGAACTAAATGCAATGCTCTCCAAATACCTGTACTAATTTATTGTGGTGTAAGAATGGCTGCCCAACCACCCCAGGGGCCAAATTGATACTGAGAAACACCTAGAAAGTAACAGATTATTGGGATTCCCCGTTTATCAGGCTCCTGATCCTTTCAATCTGCTTCTGCTTGTTCACCTCACGCAGGCTTCTTGCAGTTTTAGTGAAGTACTGGTGCCCGGAAATAAACTTCACCTGGAGTTTGTTCCAGTCATTGAATGAACCGATCTTGTCTTGTTCATTCAACTCTTTGTAAAGGGTATTGGAAACCGGGATCATGTCGCTTCGCCCCAGGTAATCCAGGTCAGCATCACAGATGATCTTTTCAAGCAGGGATGAAGGTTTGGGAGGCATCTGTGTCGCCATGATAATGTTGCAGATCTTCCCGATCTGTTCTTCGGTATAACCATGTTTTGGCAAAAATTCCTTTGCAAGCTGACAGCCCAGTTCTTCATGGCCGTCATAAGCCAGGGTATGTCCGGCATCATGAAATAGCCCGGCTGTTTTCAACAACAATACTTCATCGTCGGTACACCCCTCTGCCCAGCCGATCAGTTCCACTTCTGTAACCACATCAACCGTATGCTTCACATTATGGTAGAACAGGTACCGGGGCAGTTCCTTTTCCAGCTTATCAAGAATGATCTCCTGGATATCAGTGAACTGGATAAGTTTGAATTTGGTATCAAATTTCTCATTGACCGAGAAGGCATCACCATCATTGCAATATTCCGGTTTAAGCCCCTTTACAGAAAACATCTCCAGGTCCCCCTTATATTTAACGGGGAGTTTTCCATAATACTCGCAAACAAAAAATTCCTTTACCAGTTCATAAGTCATCACGGAGATCAGGATCTTTCCAACCTCTCCGGATGATTCCATCCGGCTCGTAATATTTACCGTATCCCCCTTGATGTCATAGGTAATCTTTTTCTTTCCGGCTATTTCAGCTGTAACTGGACCTGTATGAATCCCGATCTTCAGGTCCCATATATCATGGCCGCTTCTTTTACGCACTTTCTCCAGGTACTGCTGCATCTTCAATGCTGCCATCACAACCTCAATGGGGTTGGTTATGTTCTTGACAGGGATCCCGCCGGCACACATGTAGGAATCACCTATCGTTTTGATCTTATGGATGTTATTGTACTTCAGCAGCATGTCAAACTTGAAAAGGACTGTATCCAGCTCATCCATCAATTTTTCCGAGTCCATGCTATCTGAGATCCTGGAGAATCCATGAACATTGGCAAACAGGACTGTTGCCATTTTGAATTTCAGGCTATGTGGCTTTTCCAGTTCCTTTTCATCGGGAATATCCCCTTTCTCCTTCATCCTGGCCATGACAAGCTTGAAGTTATCAAGCTTTGCCTGTAATTTCTCATGTTCCCTGCTAAGCTTATCATGCTGTTCAACCAGATCCTGGTTCTGCCTGACAAGTTTTGCGATCCTTTTTAATAATGCTTCACTGTGCTGCACCATAAGTTGCAGTTAATAATCCCCTGTACTGACTTGATATCCTGTTACTACGCAGTGCTGATTAAAAGGTTCTTTTTCAACCCGAACAATTGTATTTTTACTACCTTGAAATCCAAATTTACCATCATGAAGAAAATGACCCTGCTCTCTTTGTTTATTACAATGTTTCTGATGCTTTCCGGTCAGAAAAACGACCAGGTATTCACGATCGCATTTTATAATGTGGAGAACCTGTTTGATCTTGAAGATAATCCCGTAACCCGGGATAAAGAATTTACACCTGAATCAGAGAAAGCCTGGGATATGGAGAAATATCAGAAAAAACTGGATGACCTGTCCGCCGTCATCCGGGCCATAAATAAGGATGAACTGCCGGAGATCATCGGACTCAGTGAAGTGGAAAACAAAAAGGTGCTGGATGACCTAATACAGACCAAAAACCTGAGAAAAGGTGAATATGGC
>DAOUVF010000359.1 GCA_030667765.1 Bacteroides sp. | reverse complement strand
TTCCCTGCATTTATCCGGATGGGTCATCATGGCCATGAAGGCCTCCTCCACGCCCAGCTGGTCAATTAAATAATCTTCCGGGGCATAGGTGGAACCATGTATGGACAACTCAGCATCCAGGTAATCACGGGTCTGGGATATTTCTATGATCCTTCCCGGCAAATCCTCATTGATCCACATCCTTAAATGATTGGACGGTGTGTGAAAGCTAATGATTTCCGGGATTTTCTCAGGATCCAGTTCATCGATGGTAATCTCCGGCGCATTCTTATACCGGTATCTGGGAAGATCATCCCGGCAATAGATGCAATGATCACCATTGTTAAAATATACAGCAGGACCTTCAGGATACAGTGGATCCTTTTGTACTACCTTGTCCTCATCCAGTGCTGCCAATCCTACTGCAGGGATGAGTACACCATCAAAGTGGAACCTGGTGCTGATATCTGCAAAAGACCTGGAATAGACCATGTCTTGGTTATGCCAGAGATCGATTGGATTAACTTCCGGCAACTGGGTAAGGACGAATCCCCAGGATGGCTGGCACATCAAAGGCACCCTGTCAGGTGTTGAGAGGTTCATGGCTGCGCGGATCCGTTCAGTGGAGGTCATTGATCGATCTGTCTTGTTAAGGTAAAGATAAAAATGATTTGGAATTATTTGCAGGCATTAATACCTTGAAGAAAAATTAATTATGGCAAAAATCTTCCAGTTGGCCCCTGATATTTTCGACCGGGCTAAATTTGGATCGAAACCGCTAACCTATCCAGACAGGGTCAGACTAACAGTTGAAGCCATCCGGAACGGGACCCATGCAATATTTTGTGGTGGCTGGCTATCCTTTAACGGGGAAATGGGAAAAGGAGGCTGGGGAAGGACAGGCCTGAGGGAAGGGGAAGGTAATGGCCTATATGCTCGATCTGGCACCCCACTGGGGATGTAATTTTGTGTATTGGAAATACTACAACGATTTTTGGATGTCCTGCCTGGAATTATTACTGGACAATGATGCGACTCGGTAACACAACTTTTTACTACTGGTATAATGTTCTCATGGCCCGGGAGCATTCCTTATGGTGATTCCCTTTACATCTTGTGTAATAACAGGTTTGCGCATATCAGGTTCCAGGGTAGTGGCTGTAATATCGGATAAACTGATATCTTCTGCATGGCGGATAAAAAATGCATAAGCAGGCAGCTCGCCGAACATGGTCGCTTCCGGGTAAAGATCCTCCAATTCCGGAACATCGGCAGGAAGAACAGGTGCTTTAACACCCCCTGCGAATTCAAGGATCATATTTGAAAGTTTAATATTTTTTACTGGATAACCTGGTATGCCTGTAATTGCGCATCCGGTTTTCCCGGTGTTCCGTGCAATCACCTGAGAGATCAGTACATTTGATAATTGTCCTACTGCCGGAGTTTCTGCTTCAGGAAAATGTTTTCTGGCCCGGTTACCGAGACGGATGAATATTGGTACCTCGGGACCGTCCATGCTTATATTGGAGATGGTGATCCCCTCCATAACACCACCATCAACTATCTCCAGTGAAATGCCGCTGTTCCCGTTACGCCTTCCGAAGATAGGATCTTCATCGGCTGAGGGTTTAATCACACAATTGCTTATCGTAAAGTTTTTAAATCCCCCCGTTGATTCGGTACCGCATTTGATGGCGTTGCAGTGACTGCTCAGGATGCAATTAGTGACGGTGATGTTCTCACAGGCATGTTCCGAGGTGCTTTTAAATGTCAGCGCATCATCATCGGTGTCACCATAACAATCAGAGATAATTACATTCCTGCAGCCATCGATATCGATCATGTCATTGTTCTGATTTGCATGGTTATACACCTTGATCCCGGTAACGGTCAGGTTTTCACAGGCCAGGTAATGCTGCATCCACATGGCCGAATTACGCATATTTATATCTCTCACCTGAACATTTTTGCAGGCGTATAAGCGGATGATATGTGGACGGTTCAGGTACCTGTCCGGTTTCTTCTTTGAGGTTACAACAAAGGCTGCACCCTGTCCGTCGATAGTTCCTTTGCCGGTTATGCTGACATAGCTCAGGTTCTCTCCGTAGATCAGGCTCCGCAGGACTATTTTCTCATAATAATGATGCATTTCTGACTGTACCTCAGGATAGTCTTCCAGGTTTGTACTCCCAAGTAAAGTAGCACCTTCCTGCAGGTGCAGGTTCACATTATCCCTTAGCATCAAGGTTCCGGACAGATAAGTGCCGGCGGGAAGGATTACATTCCCACCACCTGCTTGTGTGCAGGCATCGATGGCTGACTGAATGGCTTCGGTGTCAAGTTTTTCTCCATCACCCACAGCTCCAAACCGGGTAACATTGAATCCGGGGCTGGTTTTCAGACAGGAATTGAGCGAGGCGAAACAGAGAAGTAACAGGCTGAGGAACAATAGTGAATTAATTGATTTTTTACGTATCATCTGTTTTTATTTTTGAACCAGTTTTCATGGATCCATCCGGCTGTCGTCCTGTAAGCGCTATTGTAATCTGTGACATCAGATTCTGCACCGCCGATATCAATTCCCCAGAGGCCCTTATAGTTGACCCGCTCGAGTGTTTCAAAAAACGACTCCCAGGGGATATTGCCATCTCCCGGGACAAGGTGTTCCATGCGAAAACCGCGGTTGTCGGAAACGTGGATATAACTGATATGGCCTTCCAGCCGCTGCAGGGATAGTAACAGATTGTCCTTTAAGAAGAACTGGTTGGCAGTGTCCATATTGAATTTTAAGGCATCATGTTTCACCGCCCTCGCGAAATTCAGGTATGCATCGGTGGTGGCTACCAGTGCACCCAGACAGGGATGCAGGTGGAAATCCATCTTCCTGGATGCAGCTACCTGGCAGGCCTCACGGTAAGTTGTGGTAAGTCCATCCCAATAATTTTTCCAATTCAGGTCAGGAGGAAGGGTAGCAGAGGCAATGATATCTTCATCGTAATGCCGGGTAATGGGTATTCCCCCGGGAAACTGCCAGGGTGGTATGGGGGCATTGTCGAGGACTGCGCGTGCACCCAGGATCCATGCAATTTCACATCCTTTTTCGAAAAGATTAAGATTTTCCTCCCTTTCACGAGGGTCGGGAGAACTCAGTCCAGGTAGTACAATACAAAAGACCGGGATATTGAGATTTAATGCATCTGCTTTCTCCCTGATCTGTTCCCTCATCTCATAGATCTGTCCGAGATGTTCTTCCCTGATACCTTCCAGCTCTATACTGCTGAATCCCAGGGCAGAATATTCTTCCATGTGTGCGAGGGTATCGCCGGCAGCCGGTGGATAACCATATTTACCGATGATATACAAATAACAAGCTACAATATCGGAATGTATTCTCTCTGTTTTCATCTTTTTTATTTTAACCCAACAATTCTACTATACCCACAACCCCGGCAATGGCCATGGCTATGGTAAAAAGAAGGATAAATACGAGCCATCCGTTGGTTTGAAATCCCGCTTTATCTTCTCCCATCACACTCCTCTTGTTATACAGAATGATCATCAGTGCCAGCACAAGGGGGGTGGCAATGACTGTAAGTGCCTGTGATACTATCATCACCAGGACAGGTCTTCCGCCAAAAATGGGCACCACAAATCCAAGTAATACCCCGAACAACACCAGGAGCCGCGTGCTGGTTGATTTCATATTGCGCGGCTTGTTGTTAAAATCAGCGAATAACCATGGTGCAAGCAGGATAATTGGGAACAGGGAAGAGAGCCCGGCACAAACAATACCTGCTACAAAAACAGAGATGG
>DAOUVF010000024.1 GCA_030667765.1 Bacteroides sp. | reverse complement strand
GCAGGCTCTATGTTGCAAGGAAGAGGACAGAAAATGCTATCCTAAAGTCAGACATCCCCCAGAAGGATCATTTCTATATACCCAGCCTTTCTACACGGGTCCTCATTTACAAAGGTATGTTGACCTCGGAACAACTGGGTGAGTATTACCTTGATCTCAGGGATAAGCGAATGTCAAGTGCCATTGCCCTGGTGCATTCCAGGTTTTCAACCAATACTTTCCCGTCGTGGGATCTGGCCCAACCCTTCCGTTTACTGGCGCATAACGGAGAAATAAACACCATCAAGGGGAACAGGTACTGGATGGAGGCTAGGGAGTCCTTACTTGAATCACATTATCTGGGTGAGGACCTCAAGAAGATCTATCCCCTGATAGAGCCTGATAAGTCTGATTCGGCCAGCCTGGATAATGTCCTGGAATTTATGTATCTGACAGGAAAGTCACTGGCACATGCAGTTTCCATCCTGGTGCCTGAATCATTCAATACAAAGAATCCCATATCAGAAGAGCTAAGGGCCTTTTATGAATATCATTCTACCTTTCTTGAGCCATGGGACGGGCCTGCCTCATTGATTTTTTCCGATGGCCGTTACATCGGCGGGACCCTTGACAGGAACGGATTAAGACCTTCCAGGTATATCATCACCAATACCGATGTTATCGTAATGGGATCAGAGGTTGGCGTGAAATATTTCCCACCCCAGGAAATTGTTGAGAAAGGGAGGCTCCATCCGGGAAAAATGTTACTTATTGACACCAAGGAAGGGAAGATACATTATGACCCGGAATTAAAAGAATCCCTGGCCACTCATAATCCCTACAGGGAATGGCTGGCACGGAACATGGTCCGCCTGGACGATATCGAGGTGGGGAGAAAGATTTCACCGAATATGGGGGATCTGCATAACTGTTACCTGAAGGCCTTTGGGTATTCTAAAGAAGATATTGAATTCATTATCTCAGGGATGGCAGAGAAAGGCAAGGAACCTGTCGGCAGTATGGGGAATGATACGCCCCTGGCTGTACTTTCCGATAAGCCCCAACGATTATTCAACTATTTCCGGCAGTTATTCGCCCAGGTGACCAATCCCCCCATCGATCCTATCCGCGAAGAAATGGTCATGAGTCTCTCCGGTTACATCGGGTCTTTTCAGGACAATCTGCTTCACGAGGGACCGGAACATAGCAAGATGGTACAGCTGACAACCCCCATTGTGAACAATACCTATTTCCAGGTCATTAAAAACTTGAGATACAAAGGTTTTAGCACAAGATCCATTCCGCTTCATTTTCGGGAAAGTCAGGGAAAGAAAGGTCTTGAACGGGCTGTAAAAAATGTATGCGAGCTTGCCGAGAAATCAGTAGATGATGGCAAAAACTATATTATCCTTTCAGATCGTGGGATTACCCCTGAACTGGCTCCCATCCCTTCCTTGCTGGCTGTTTCTGCCGTGCATCATCACCTGATCAACAAGCGCAAAAGGATGCAGATTGATATCATCCTTGAAACCGCTGAAGCAAGGGAAGTTCATCATTTTGCCCTGCTTTTCGGCTATGGTGCCTCCGTGATCAATCCCTATATGGCTTTTGCCGTAATTGAGAAACTGGTAAAGGATAAAATAATCCAGGTTGATTATCAAAAAGCGGAAGAGAATTACATTAAGGCAATTAATAAAGGATTGTTGAAGATCCTTTCCAAAATGGGGATTTCCACACTCCGCTCATACCGGTCTGCACAGATATTTGAGACGGTGGGACTCAGTTATGATATGGTTGAAAAATATTTCGAGGGAACCGTCAGCAGGATAGGAGGGATAGGGATGGAGGATCTGGCCCTGGAAGCATTGATACCACATAAAGGAGCATTTAATAAATCCTGTGAGGATTTTTACATTCAATCCACAGGCAATTACCATTATCGTATCAATGGTGAGCATCATGCATGGAATCCTGAAACCATCACACATTTGCAATGGGCAGTAAAAACGAATGACTATGACAGGTTTAAAGTTTTCTCCAGCCTGGTCAATGAGCAGAATCAAAAACCCGCCTTTTTGAGGGGATTCTTTCGTCTTAAAAAGAATCCGATTGACATCGATAAAGTCGAACCGCTTGAAGCCATTTTTAAGCGCTTTGTAACAGGAGCCATGTCTTATGGATCCATTTCCAGGGAGGCCCATGAAGCCCTGGCTGTTGCCATGAACCGGATTGGTGGACGGAGCAACACTGGAGAAGGAGGAGAGGACCCCGAACGGTTCAAACCACGTCCAGACGGCAGCATTGCACGTAGTTCCATCAAGCAGATTGCATCCGGACGCTTTGGTGTTACCAATTATTACCTGACCAATGCAGATGAGATCCAGATCAAGATCGCACAGGGGGCCAAGCCGGGAGAAGGGGGACAGCTGCCCGGTCGTAAAGTGGATAAGATCATTGCCAGGACACGGTATGCCATGCCTGGTATTACATTGATCTCCCCACCTCCTCACCATGATATCTATTCTATCGAGGACCTGGCCCAGTTGATTTTTGACCTGAAAAATGTCAATCCAAGGGCCAAAGTGAGCGTTAAACTGGTCTCTGCTTCAGGGGTTGGGACCATCGCTGCCGGTGTCGCAAAGGCCGGTGCTGATATCATTACCATCAGCGGATCAGAAGGGGGTACAGGTGCCAGTCCATCAAGTTCCATTAAACATGCCGGACTGCCTCTTGAGATTGGCCTGTCTGAAACCCAGCAAACCCTGATCATGAATAACCTGCGGCGAAACGTGATCTTACAAACTGACGGCCAGATGAAAACCGGCCTGGATATCATCCAGACTGCCATGCTGGGAGCCGAGGAATATGGATTCGCGACCGCTGCCTTGATCTCACTGGGATGCATTATGATGAGGAAATGTCATCTGAATACCTGCCCGGTAGGGATTGCCACCCAGAATGAAGAACTCAGGAAACGATATACGGGAAAGGCCGATTACCTTGTGAACTATTTCACCTTCCTGGCACAGGAGGTCAGGGAATTGCTTGCCGAAGTAGGATTAACAAAAATGGACGATGTGATCGGGCGGGCTGACCTTTTGGAAATTAAGATGCCTGAAGACCACTGGAAGGCTTCCAAAGTTGATATAAAACCACTCATTCATGTCCCGAAAGAGGCTGAGTCCTTTGAAAGAAGGTTTGTTAACCCCAAGCGAGATTTGCCAGGCAAAGTACTGGATCTTAAATTGATAGAGAAATCCCTGCCTGCACTGGAGCAGAAAAAGAAGGTTAAACTGAGGATGGGCATAAAGAATACGGATCGCGCCGTCGGTGCCATGTTATCCGGAAGGATCTCTTCATTACATGGTTTAAAAGGCCTCCCTGAAGATATCATCCACGTTGACTTCAAAGGGTCTGCCGGACAAAGTTTTGGTGCTTTTCTTACACCCGGGGTTACCTTTAGATTGGAGGGCGACGCGAATGATTATCTCGGGAAAGGATTATCAGGCGGAAAGATCATTGTTGTCGTTCCTGAAGGTTCAAACTTTGCGCCTGAAGAGAATGTTATCATCGGAAATACTGTTTTATACGGAGCCACAAGTGGACAGGTATTCGTAAACGGTATTGCCGGGGAAAGATTCTGCGTTCGTAATTCAGGGGTATTGGCAGTTGTGGAAGGAACCGGGGATCATTGCTGTGAATATATGACCGGGGGGCGGTGCATTGTCCTTGGCAAGACAGGACGAAATTTTGCAGCCGGCATGAGCGGTGGGATCGCCTATGTACTCGATGAGGAGGGTAGTTTTGATTATTATTGCAACATGGGTATGGTCGAGATCTCACTTGTTGAGGAACTACAGGATATCCGAGATTTGCAGGAAATGATCACAAAACACCTGAAATATACCGGCAGCCGGAAGGCAGGGAAAATCCTGGATGACTGGGAGAAGTACCTTCCGCAATTTATCAAGATCATACCTTACGAGTATAAGCGTGTACTCGAGGAAGAGAAGCTGGAAGCTCTACGCAAAAAGATAGCGGCGGTGGAAACAGATGTTGAGAACCAGGGGAACGGATATTTCTAGTGAAAATAAACGAAAATTCGCCAGATGGCAGACCCAAAGGGATTTTTGAATATAGCAAGAAAAGAGGCTGGAAACAGGCCTTTGCAGGACCGTGTGCATGATTTTGGGGAGGTTGAACAAACCCTGAATTCCGCTGACAGGCAATTACAGGCTGCCCGTTGCATGGATTGTGGTATACCTTTTTGTCACTGGGCCTGTCCGGTGATAAATGTCATTCCTGAGTTTCAGGATGAATTGCATAAAGGGGATTGGAAGAAGGCCAGCGACATACTCCACTCTACCAATAATTTCCCGGAGTTTACCGGAAGGATATGTCCTGCTCCATGTGAAGCCGCCTGTGTGCTGACCATTGATAAGGAACCGGTCACCATCAGGGAGAATGAGGGTGCCATTGCTGAAATGGCCTTCCGCGAGGGCCATATCGTACCCCGGCCTCCGATAAAAAGAACCGGGAAAAATGTGGCTGTGATCGGGTCTGGTCCGGCTGGACTTGCATGTGCTGACCAGCTCAATAAGGAGGGTCACCAGGTAACGGTTTATGAAAAAGAGGATGCAATCGGCGGACTGCTGCGCTATGGGATCCCTGACTTTAAACTGAATAAAGAAGTTGTGGACAGACGCATTCAGTTATTGAAAGAAGAAGGGATTGATTTTCAGGTAGGTATGGAAGCAGGTGTCAACCTTGACATCAAGGAGCTTGTAGTACATTATGATGCAGTCTGTATCGCGATAGGTGCGGAAGATCCACGTGACCTGCCCGTGGAGGGACGGGAACTTGAAGGGATCCATTACGCCATGGACTTCCTCAGGCAGCAGAACAAGATCATCCAGGGCCAGGATATCCCTTATGATTACCTGATCAACGCCAAAGACAAGAATGTAGTTGTGCTGGGAGGAGGTGATACCGGATCAGATTGTGTTGGGACAGCAGTGAGACAGGGAGCCAAATCCATTACCCAGATAGAGATACTACCCAAACCCCGGGAAGTTGATGGAAAAGAGAATCCCGAATGGCCTTATATGGGGAAGGTGCTGAAAACCACAACCTCGCATGAAGAGGGCTGCGAGCGACGCTGGAGCCTTTCAACACGAAAATTCCTCGGCGAGATGAGGGGGGTAACCGGACTCGAACTGGTAGAAGTTGAATGGGTCAGGGATGATTCCGGCAGGATGACCATGAAGGAAATTCCGGGCACGGAAGAAATCATCGAAGCAGAACTGGTTTTGTTGTCCCTCGGCTTTTTGAATCCCGTCCAGGAGGGGATCATCGAAAAACTGGAACTAAAAGTCAGCAACCGTAAAAATATTGTTACAGACAGCCGCTTCATGACCAGTCATCCCAAAGTCTTCGCCGCCGGTGATGCCCGTAACGGAGCCAGCCTTGTGGTAACAGCCATTTACTCAGGCCGGCAGGCTGCAGAGAACATCCATGAATTCCTCTGCCCGCACAGGGAATGAAATTTACTGACTGGATTATTTAAAAAACCCCTGAACCTATTGCAATTAATAATATAATTACTACTTTAGGAACCAAATTGTAAGTAAATGAGTTGTTTTACAAATACTTCAACATGGATTTGGCGGTGGCGCTGGCAAAGCTTCCGGACTATGTTGTAGGCAATATGTAAAACAAAAAAATATGGGCATGTTGGTTACAACGTGCCCTTTTTATATCCGCAAACCATTAAACTGAAAAGTCATGAGTAAAAGCACCAAAGTTTTTTTATCAGAGAAGGAGATGCCGAAACAATGGTATAACCTGGCGGCAGATCTGCCAACACCTTTGCAGCCACCACTTGGACCGGACGGGAATCCTATCGGACCCGAGATGCTGGCGCCTGTATTCCCGATGAACCTGATCGAACAGGAGGTAAGCCAGGAAAGGTGGATAGATATCCCGGAAGGGGTACTGGAATTGTTATATCGCTGGCGGCCGACCCCGCTTCACAGGGCCTTCGCATTGGAAAAAGCATTGGGGACCCCCGCAAAGATCTACTACAAAAATGAAAGCGTATCCCCTGCAGGAAGTCATAAACCCAATACCGCTGTAGCACAGGCCTGGTATAACAAGGAGTTCGGGATAAAGCGGCTGACAACAGAAACAGGTGCAGGTCAGTGGGGTTCTGCACTGGCTTTTGCCTGTTCAATACTCGGACTCGAATGCAAGGTTTTCATGGTCCGGGTAAGTTTTGACCAGAAGCCCTTCCGGAAAATGCTGATGGGAGCCTATGGCGCCGATTGTGTAGCCAGTCCATCTACAGAAACCAGGGCAGGACAGGCCATTCTGGACAAGATTCCTGATACTCCAGGCAGCCTGGGAATTGCCATTTCAGAGGCCATCGAAGCGGCCGTTACGGATGAATCCGGGGAAACCCGTTACAGTCTTGGTTCCGTGCTGAACCATGTCATGCTTCACCAGACCATCATTGGCCAGGAAGTTAAGAAGCAGCTTGAGATATTTGGTGAAAAGACACCGGATGTAGTGATCGGTTGTGCCGGAGGCGGAAGTAATTTCGCCGGCATCTCCTTCCCCTTTGTGGCAGATAAGATAAACGGGGCAGATATTGATATCATTCCCGTAGAACCTGCTTCCTGCCCTACCCTGACGCGGGCTCCCTTCCTGTATGACCATGGTGATGTGGCCAAGATGACACCGCTGCTGCCAATGTATTCTCTCGGCCATGAATTCATACCTCCTCCCATTCATGCAGGTGGGCTACGTTACCATGGAATGTCACCACTGGTTTCTGCTGCAACACTGGAAGGATTGTTGAATCCGAGGGCCATACACCAGCTTGAATGCTATGAGTCAGCCATATTGTTTGCCAAGACTGAAGGTATTGTAGTGGCACCAGAAACCAGCCACGCAGTGGCGGCTACCATCCAGGAAGCCAATAAAGCCAGGGAGGAAGGAAAAGAGAAAGTCATCCTTTTCAACCTCAGCGGTCATGGAATGATGGACATGGTTGGATATGATAAATTCCGGAAAGGGGAATTAACCGACTATGCACTGCCGGAGGAAGATATCCGGAAGTATACAGAACCGCTGGCTGATCTGCCGAAGCCCAGCACTGCCAAGACCGGAAAGTGGTAGGGGGATTTTTCCAAGGATATTAAGTCGTCGTTGAATTTTGTGCAAGCACAAAATATAGACTTCTCACTTAATATCCTTGTAACAAAATCATTATTTGTGTAAAAGAGCTGCCGTGAATCGATTACGGCAGCTCTTTTTGTCTATATCAATGTGATTTAAAGGGAAATACCAAATACAAAATAATATTAATACATGGAGATTCCGTTCTCAGCTGCAACGGAGCGGATGTAATCTGCAGCCAGCTTATATTCATCCGCGGTCTTCAGATGTTCTATCATCAAGGGTACATTATCAAGTTTGCTGAGTTCAGTCAAAAAGGCGGTATAATCCATGCTTCCGAGTCCCGCCCTGGTTTCGTCCAGATGTGGTGTGTATATATCCTCCCGTATGGTCATATCCTTGGCATGGCAGCTTTTGATATGGGGTCCCAGTTTCCTGAAACAATCCCTGATCATTGCACCGTTGTTGAAGAATATTTTGGGACTCGTGATCATGTTCATAGGATCGAGGTGAACCGCAAATCTATCCCGGTCGATGGCCTCCAGCAGTTTAAGGTATGAATCCACGGAGTATGGAAATGACCAGGGCATGGCTTCCAGTGCGAAGTAGGTTTGCCGTGGTTTTACCTCGTCAATAATTTTACGTGTAGATTCCACGACGAGGTCAAAGGTTTCCCTGGTCAGGTTATCTTTATGTGGTCCCGCCCAATGTTCTTTGTTTCTGGAACCGCTAACATTTACGCAACAATTCGCGCCCAGCTGGTCAGCCAGCTGCAATGACCTTACACATTTTTCGAAAGCTTCTTTTCGCTGGTTTTCATCCTGACTGATGGGATTGCTCCAGGCGCCGACTTCGGCAATAATGATCCCGGCTTTTTTGGCAGCTTTTGCATATGCTTTGACGGTTGTTTCATCGTCATTAATGCTGACCGGTGCGTATGCAGCCCGGTAACCAAGTTTATTTAGGGCATTGATCCATCGCCCAGGATCTTCATATTTCTCGAATACCGGAGCTCCGAGGGGTATTTTTGCCTGATTGGTTTTCTTAGCAATTAGTCCGCCTACAGGAGATACAGCAATAAGTGCTGCAGCAGTGGCGGATATTCTCGTGAAATTCCGGCGGTTCATATTTTGTTGTTTTTCAGAATGTTACCGTGATTTTGTCCTGCTCTTTTGTTGCTACAGAGAATAATCCTGTCAGACTCTGCATGCTGCTTGTCCCAGGTTCCCCGATGTGTACCGTATAACTGCCATCAGCAAATACTCCCGGCTGGTGGCTGAAGTCCCTGATCCGGAGTGTATATATGGTTTCGCCTGTAATTTCATTCACCACCTGGATAACGGGTGGATGATCCAATCCGGTGATATGAATGGGAGGCAGCCAGCCACTTGCTTCCCTGGCATAGTTATCCTCTAAATCCAGGGTAACCGGCCATCCGGGGTATTGCCCTGCTTCGAGGGATTCCGGATCAGCATACCGTGGCCAGCATTCCAGGGTGATCAGTCTGGTTTTTTTGTTCAGTTTAACAATGCCATATCCGGGGGCCCGGTCATGCAGTACGGCCGGTTCTTCCCCGGAAATATATGGATTGGATACCGCATGGACCGTAACCCTGTTGCCAAATCCATCAAAATACCTCCCTGTATAAAGGGGCATTCCTTCCTTATGATCCTCACCGGGTGTTTGCGGGAACCATCTGCGGGGCCACAGATTCGCGATGGAGGGTACACAGAATGAATAGCCGGCATCTTCCCATGCATCGATTCCGTGGTGGATAACACTGCCCAGGTGTTGATCTCCACCGATCATCAGGGCGAAGCCTTTTCGCAGTTCACGCAGGATACTGTTCCTGCCAGTCTGGGGCCATCCATTTGAATCCATATCTTTTGCCTTGCTGTAATCTTTTGGAATTACGCCCCATGGCAGTGGATTCAGTCTGGGAGTATTGGCATCCGTCAGAAAGGTATCCGGATAAGTTGAGAGATTTGCAAAAACAGACTGGCTGATAGCCACCTTCATATCAACTCCTCTCCAGTCTGCAGCCCAATCCTGGACAAATGATATCTGTCGTTCCCCCATTAATATTGCTTCGGGCGAATCCAGCCATTTTCCATTGATCCCTTTGACCTGGCTGAATCCATTCACAATTTTGTACCGGGGATGGATTTTGGTGGGAGCGGATTTGAATTTCCGGTCCTCCAGCACTGCCCAGCTGATCCTGCCATAGTTCATATTACAAAAATAAACACCTATACCCTGTGCAACGGGACCAGGATCATAGGGGTCTGGAAGATGGCTCGTCTGGGTTCGTTCCACCATGTTGACCAGTGCTGCCGATAGTTTATATCCTCCCTGGTCCTGTTGCCAGTTATTGTTACGACCATGATAGAAATCTGGATATTTCCCGTCGGCTGGCTTTGCAGGCGCTTGTACCCCACCTGCCCCCCAGATATTTCCATGGTATACATCATGATCGTCGGGAATGGTCACTGCAGGGATATTTCGTGTGAGTCCAGCATGTGCCCAGAGGAAAAGATACCATTTATATAAATAATCCAGCTCGGTATTTCTTTCTGAGCTGAAATCCGGTGGCGTGGGTCTCCCTTCATATACATTGTCCCCCGTATAGACCAGCAGGTCCGGGTTATGTTTGGATACATAAGCAGTAAGGTCCTCATGCGGGAACCACATCCTGCCTGCAAAGTCAAAGTTTTCCCGGTTGATATTGCCATGGCTGTTGCTGTTTCCTGTAAAAGCAGCTACGACAATCTCATCCTTATCTACAGGGTCTTTGACTATCATACCGTAATAATAATGAGGGATACGGGATTCTTTTTTATCATTGATATGATACAGGACGCGGTAATCGTGCGTGACCCCTGTATCCCATTCCGGTACCCTGAAAGTGGCGGTGTAACCGGGAACAATCACCTGGCTGCTGGATACCTCTTTCCATTTTCCGGTTTTTTTGTCCAGCACCTGCAAAATAGCGATCTGTTCATCTGATTCACTGATGGGGGCCAATTGTGCTGTGAGTTTCAGCTTCCTGTCACTGATTGTATATTGAGTGCCGATCACAGGACCCAGTCGCTGGTCCCCGTCATACCGCACCTTTGATCCATGAATATGCCAGTCGTTGAACCAGAATGTACCACCATTGCATATCAATGCCAGGTTTCCATCCAGTTTATGGATGTTTTGCAGGGTAATCTCCAGGCGGTTAATTTCGTAATCATTTTCCATATCCATGGCAGAAATGGTGCATTTGTACACATCATCCCGGGGTTCAAGTTTAAAAGAGAGACTTACAGTTCTTCGCATATCATGTACCCTTTTATCCACCGGTTCGAACTGCTGCAGCTGTGCACCTGTTTCATTATCGATCAGCAGGATATCCCCGCGAACATTCAGGGCCACGATAAGGCCGCCCTCATTTCCCGGAACGCCATGGATAAGGGCCCTCCTCCGGTAGTCCATATCCAGATTTCCTGCTCCAACCAGAAAGCCTGACCAGGTCTCTTCCACCTCAGCCCCGGCTTTTCTGATCAAGCCTGTTGTGACCTGCACATGGAGTGATCCCATTTGATCAGAAAGGTACCTGTCAAGCAAATGCAGGGTACGGCGGGGCTTCATACCGTTGATACATTCCACCCGGCCATCATTGATTTGCCAGTCCTGTAGACGGTTGGCCCAGAATTCCGGACCTGTCCAGTTCCGGTCCGGGAGGCTGTTCCAATAAGATTTAAAAGGTTTTGCCTCATCCGAACGCTTGCATGTGGTCGAAAGAAGAGCAAAACTGATGATCATAAAAGAGGGAAGTAAATATCTCATAATAAGCCGGATATGGTGTGTTGTTATGCTTAAAACTCAATGAGGGCCTTCATAACCCCGTCCCTGTAATCATTTACCAGGTCGAATGCCTCATTTGTCCGGGGGAATGAAAACCGGTGTGTGACCAGTTGATCAGTATCTACCTTCCCGTCTGCGATGAGGTCAAGAGCCTTTTGCAGCCTGTCATTTTGCCGCCGGACATTTTGGATGCACATTTCTTTCCTGCGTGTCTTATCCGTTGGGAATAGCCAATTATCGAACTCCGGAATGCCCACGATCATGATCTTGCCACCGGGTTTTAAAAGCTCCACCGCCTGGTCCATCGCTTCCTGCTTGCCGCAGCAATCAAAAATGCAGTCGAGTCCGAGGGGCTCTTCCTTACTGATAATATCTACAATATCCACCTTATCCGGGTTGCCGGTCCAGTTTGCACCAGCCTTTTCTGACTTTTCCAGCCGTTGATCAATTTTGTCGGTCACATAGATGTTTTTTACCCCCCGTTGGCGGGCGTACAGCAATACGCACATACCAATGGGACCACTGCCAAGTATGGCAATGTTTGAATCGGGTTTAATACCAGCCAGGTCGACTGCCCAGATACTGATAGAAAGCGGTTCCGCAAGACAGGCCCTTTCATTGGATAGATTATCCGGCAGTAAAAAACAACAATGGCCTGGGATGACTATTTTTTCGGAGAGGATCCCGACAGCCTGGCCCGGACTTCCCAGAAATACCATGTTCCGGCAGGTATGCGGCCTGCCGGCCTGGCACTGGTCACATTTACCGCAGGATTGAGCAGGCTCAATCACAATCCGGTCCCCGGGTTTTACATTCCTCACCCCGGTCCCAACCTGTTCAACGATCCCGGCACCTTCATGACCAACTACAAAGGGATAGTCCACCCAGTTATCCCCGATATGTCCTTCCTCATATAAATGCATGTCCGACCCGCATACACCTACATGCGTAACCTTTACAATAACATCTGTTTCATCCAGAATAAGGGGGTCGGGTGCCTGGATCGTACCCATTTTACCGATCCCGGTAAGCGCGATTGATTTCATAATTATGTGAGTTTAAAGAATTGTAAAAATAGAAAAATTTAAAATCCTTTATTTTTATCTTTACCACTTTATCAATCACAAAGTCATTATTCATTATAAATATGCTGGAAGAAATAAAAGAATTGCTCAGAAGAGAATCAGAGGCTATTCTGAACATACCAGCCTCGGAAGCTTTTGCGGAAGCCGCCGACCTTATATGGAAAAAGGTTCATGAAGATCATGGAAAACTGGTATGCGGCGGCATGGGGAAGGCCGGGCAAATTGCCGTCAATATTGCCACCACATTCAGTTCCACGGGTACACCCGCTGTATTCCTTCATCCAAGTGATGCCCAGCATGGAGACCTGGGAGTGATCCAGGAAAATGATATACTCCTGCTCATCAGCAATTCAGGCAAAACACGTGAGATTATTGAACTGGTTGGACTGGCAAAAGGGCTTTATCACGGTCTTCCACTCATTGTAATAACGGGTAACCCGGAGGCTGATCTGGCCAGGCAGGCAGATGTAATCCTCCATACCGGCCATCCTGAGGAGGTTTGTCCCCTGGGACTAACACCCACAACATCAACCACAACGATGACGGTTATTGGGGATATCCTGGTGGTCCTGATGATAAAAAAAATCGGATTCAAACCGGCTGACTATGCCAGGAGGCATCATGGCGGGTACCTCGGTATAAAATCGAGAAATTCAGATTAACATGAGAATTCAAAAAGAAAACACAGCAGGATTGGTCATTGATATCCAGGAAAGGCTATACCCGCATATTCACGAACATGAAGCAATCGCCAGGAATACCGGGATCCTGCTAAAGGGAATGAAAGTGCTTGGTGTGCCGGTGTTGGTGACTCAGCAGTATACCCGTGGACTCGGACCCACTATCCCGGGATTGTTGGATTTGATCAAGGGATTTCCTGTCATTGAGAAAACGGCTTTCAGTTGTTGTGATGAACCTGAGTTTATCAGGGCCCTGGCCGAAACGCATAAGCAGTTCATTTTGATTGCCGGTATAGAGAGCCATGTATGTGTACTCCAGACTGTCATCGATCTGGTTGAAAGAGGATACCAGCCCGTCCTCGTGGAAGACTGCGTTTCATCACGAAAGGCAAATGATAAAAGCACATCTGTCCGCAGGATGCGAAAGGGGGGTGCCATCATAACCAGCTATGAATCCATCCTCTTTGAGCTATGCAGGTTTTCAGGTACGGATGAATTCAAATCCATTTCAAAACTTGTCAAATAAGCCGGAATGAGAAAGGTTTTTGGATTCGGGGAAACTGTCCTCGACATTATTTTTAAGGATGGTCAACCCAGGGCTGCCAAACCTGGAGGATCTATACTCAATGCCTTTGTTTCCCTTGGGAGATTGGGGTGGGAGCCATGTTTTGTAAGCGAATACGGACAGGATAATGTGGGCCGGCTCATTGACGAATACCTGGTTGAGAACGGGGTCAACACCAGGTATATCAACCGGTTCAATGATGGACAGTCAGCTCTGGCCATGGCTTTCCTCGATGATGACAATAATGCGAATTATACCTTCTACAAGAATTTTCCGGATGAGCGCCTTCAGGAGTTGCCGGAAGATATTGCTGCAGATGATATTATTCTTTTCGGATCTATATATGCAAGTTCGAGGGAGGTCCGGAGATCTGTGGTAAGGTTCCTGGAAATGGGACTGGAGCGGGGAGCTGTCATTATTTATGATCCCAATTTCCGCAGGGCTCACCTGGCAGAACTCGAGGAGTTGAAACCACGGATCATTGAAAATATCAATTATGCTGACATTGTCCGTGGATCCGATGAAGATTTTCAGTTGATCTTTGGAGCAGACAGGCCGGAAAAAGTGCGTGAAATCATTGACGATGGCACAAAGTTGCTGCTCTATACACAGAATACAGACAATGTAAAAGTACTTCTGAACTCCCTGGAAGCCAGTATTCCTGCTGAAAGAATCGAACCGGTCAGTACCATCGGGGCCGGGGATAATTTCAATGCCGGGATCATTCACTGGTTGTTAAAAAAGGGTACGACCAGAGCGGGACTTCAACTACTGCAGGAAGAAGATCTGGGGGATATGGCGGGAACCGGAATAAAATTTGCGACAAATGTTTGCCTTGGATTTGATAATTATATCAGCCACGATTTTGCCCGTGATATCCTGACTGGATAGTAAGAACAGGGCAAGGTATATCATTTTCTGGGGATCTGCCGGCAGACATCAATGATATTCCGGTCGGCCAGCCGGGGATCTTCTATGATTGTATAAAACTCCTCCAGGTATTCCAGCATTTCTGGCCGCGATTTTTTATCAAGCAATTCAAAATCTTCTACCAGTGAAAACATAGCCTGTTTATTTTCCATGAACACCTTAAATAATCTTTGGTAATGATCATCTGAAGGGAGACAGTATCCCCTGTAGACCCTGGTCCGGACCGTTTCAGTCCCCAAATTCTCATCGGGT